>JAOASC010000045.1 GCA_025210295.1 Flavobacteriales bacterium
AGTTAGGATAGAATAGAGAGCAAAGAATAAAGAAAAAGATTCAATCCATTATAGCATTGCATCATTAAATCATTAATATAGTCAGTTCGAGTTCCGACAAAGGAGGAGTATCGAGAATTAGACGGCCTATTTAAACAGAATGCGCTATTAAATCATTCCATCATTACCACTTTGTATCATTACATATTAAATTCCATTGGGGACTACCTTATAAAAAAAACACAATAACGTATTTATATCTCGAAAAAAAGAGTTACATTTGCGTCCGCTTGTGTGAAAAAATGAACCCATAAGCGATATAAAGTATTAAAAATTAATAAATTAACTATGTACGCAATTGTAGAGATAGCAGGGCAACAATTTAAAGTAGAGAAAGATCAGCGTTTATTTGTTCATCAGCTAAAAGGAGAAGCGGGAGATACAGTAGAGTTCTCAGATGTTTACCTTATAGAAGATAATGGAGCAGTAACTGTTGGCGCCCCAGCTGTAGAAGGAGCTTTAGTGACAGCTAAGATCGAAGAGCACCTTAAAGGAGAAAAAGTAATCGTTTTCAAAAAGAAAAGAAGAAAAGGTTACAAAAAGAAAAACGGTCACCGTCAACGTTTAACTAAAATTACCATCGAAAGCATTGTAGCAAGTGGAGCAAAAAAAGCAGCTAAAAAAGCTGATGCAAAACCAGCTGCAAAGAAAGCTGCGCCAAAGGCAAAGGCTGCTAAAGGAGATGATTTAACTAAAATTGAAGGAGTAGGACCAAAAATTGCTGAAGTATTAACAGCTGCTGGATTAGCTACATTTGCAGATGTTGCAAAATCTACACCAGAAGCAATTAAAGAAATTTTATCTGCTCATTCAAGATTAGCATCTAAAAACCCATCAACTTGGTGTCAGCAAGCTGAATTAGCTGCTGAAGGAAAATGGGATGAGTTGAAAAAATGGCAAGACGAGCTTGACGGAGGAAAAGCTTAAGAAAACAAAATTAGAATTTAAAAAAGTTAGAGAACCATGGCACATAAGAAAGGAGTAGGTAGTTCGGATAACGGACGTGAGTCAGAATCAAAACGTTTAGGAGTTAAAATTTACGGTGGACAAGCTGCTATCGCTGGTAACATTATTGTTCGTCAAAGAGGAACTAAGCACAATCCAGGTGCAAATGTAGGAATGGGTAAAGACCATACTTTATTTGCTTTAACTGATGGTATTGTAAACTTCAAAAAGAAAAGAGGAAACAAGTCTTACGTTTCTGTAGAACCTTTTGGAGAAGAAGCTTAGTCAATTTTAAGTTGATATATATTTAGAAGCCTTACTGAATTTTCAGTAAGGCTTTTTTTTTACTTACAAGTAAGTAATGCTAGTTAGTTTTTTGCGTTTTAGAACTTTTAAATAGAGGTGTCTCCAGTTGGTCATGGGAGATGTTAGGAGAATGTATTAAAAGTGTTTTGAAGCAATAGATTTCCTACAGAGGCTATAGGTATTGAAGCGTGATTGCTAGTGGGGTAAAAATAGAAGTAAAAAGGAAAGAAAGTTTCTTTTATTTTGAACGATACAGAATAGTTTATTTGCTATTTAAATAAGGTAGACTATGGAGTGTGCGAATAGGTTGTTCTGAGTTGCTGACAGAATTTAATAAGAGTATGTAAAATAAAGAGCATAAAAAAAGCCAACTCATAGAGTTGGCTTTTAATGTCTGTTATAACTTCTGATTAGAAGTGGAACATTAATCTAATTGCACCACCTAAGTTATCAGTATCAATTCCAAAAGAAGAACTTTTTCCTGTTGTAGTTGTAATTTGGTGAGTTGTGTTAACTGTTGCGTTAGCTCCGTCTAAACCGTATACTTCAGTTACAGTTTCTCCACCACCAGTACTTGTAAGGCTTAATCCCCATCCGTACTCAGCAGCAACAGAAATTTTAGGAGCAAAGAAATACTCAGCACCAATAAATCCTCTTACACCAAATCCGAAAGTTGCACCAGCTTTAGAAGATAAAATTCTGTTGTTAACAGCAGCACCTCTAGCAATTCCAATAGAATCTAAAGTTGCACCATATTCACTCTTAACGTTTGGAGTTGTTCCTCCTAAAGTGATTAAAGCTTCACCACCATAGTATCCTTGTAATCTATTGTGTCCTCTTCTTTTTTCGATACCAGCACCAATAACGATAGCACTTCCACTTTGCTTATGAACGTCAGTTACATAAGAAGGAGCAGAGTTAATTGTGTTAGTGTCAGTTTGAACATTGTTAGTTCCTGACATTGTCATTAATCTTAAAGATCCTCTGAAAGCAGTGTTTTCATCTTTAAAGTACTTTCCGTAGATAGCGTTAGATGAGTTAGGAGTTTGGTTAACAAACGCTGAGTTAAAAGAGTTAGCTGTAGAACCATTAAACATGTTTCCTACATAGTTGAATAATGGGTTGGCATTAAATCCAAGCCCCCAATCTCCAGCTTGAGGAGTAACAACTAAATCGTTAGCATCTTTGATCTCAGTTGTTTGTGCAAATGTAACAGAACCTGCAAAAAGTGCTGCTACGAAAAATAAATTCTTTTTCATAATTGTTTAATATTGTTTATTAATTACGGTACAAATGTAGTATAGATTTTGTAATTAAAAACTAAATTTTATCATATTGTAAACATAACTTTGTTAAAACCTTGTTATTTATTTTTTGTAAATCCTAGTGATTTAAGTAAATTTGTTCAACTATGAAATTGTTGTATCCAGAGTTTTTATGGGGCTTGTTAGCTATTATTCTTCCTATAATTATTCACCTGTTTAACTTTAAGAAATTTAAAAAAGAATATTTTTCTAATGTTAACATATTAAAGGAGGTTAAGTTAGAAACTCAACATAGATCTCAGCTAAAACATCTTTTGATATTGGCTACTCGTATTGGTGCAATAGCCCTTTTAGTTTTAGCCTTTTGTCAACCTTATTTTGAGTCGGGTCAAAATATAGCAGCAATCAAGAATACTATAGGTATATATATAGATAATTCATTGAGTATGGATTCCAAGAAGAATGAATCTTATTTAATAGATGAAGCTAAAGATGCCGCAGTTAAACTTGTTGAGTCTTATAGTCCTACAGATCAATATCAATTGTTAACGAATGATTTTGAGGGGAAGCATCAACGTATCGTTAATCAGGAAGAAGCAATAGAGCTTATTGAGGAAATTGAAATTTCTTCATCAAATAAAACACTTAAGGAGTTATATATAAGGCAGAGTGATTTGATGAAAAATCAAAAAAATAACAAGACTACATATTGGCTGTCTGACTTTTCTCGAAATAATTTTGATATTACAACTGCAGAGTTAGATTCAACAATGAAAGTTAATGTTGTACCATTTCAACAAGAGTTAAATGAGAATGTTTATATCGACAGTGTATGGTTTGAATCGCCTTTGAGACAAATTAATCAAGAGGAAGAATTGTTTGTTAGGGTTGTTAACAGTTCAGAAAATGAAATAGGAGTGAAGCTGAACTTAAAAATAAACAATGAAATAAAAAGTATTGTCAATGAAAAGCTTGCTCCACAAGCTACAAAAGTTACACAATTAAATTACGCTATTCAGATTAAAGGCTTACAATTCGGAGAGGTTTACCTTTCTGATTATCCTAATCCGAACCTAACGTTTGATGACCGATTTTTCTTTACGTATAATATTAAGGAAAAATCGAAAGTACTCCATATAAAAGAAAGTGAAAGAGGAAATTTTAATCCTGTAGAAACAGTCTTTCAGGGTGATCAAAATTTTGAAATGACCACCAATACACTTTCTGAAGTTGATTATGCTTCGCTAACTGTTTATGATTTGGTGATTATAGAAAATCTAAGCAATTTTTCTAATGGACTACAGTTGGAGTTGAAAAAGTTTATAGAGCATGGAGGAAGTTTGTTAATCATTCCAGATGCCACCATAAATAGAGAGAGTTATAATGCTTTTTTTGCAGCTATAGATGCTGGATATTTAGCCGACAAAGAGCAAAAACCTGTAAGAATAGGAACAGTTAATCAGGCAGATAAGTTTTATGATAACGTGTTTGATAAAGTAGATGGGAAGATCGATTTACCAATAGTTGATAATTATTACCCTTTAAGTTATAAAACAAAAGTAGCTTCTAAAGTATTGTTGAAACTAAGTAATGATGTTCCTTTCTTTTCATATCTAGAAGTAGGTAAAGGGAAATGTTATTTTCTTGCAGCTCCACTTGAAAACAGTTCATTTATTGAGCATGCACTTTTTGTTCCGACAATATTGAAAGTAGCAGAAAATAGTCAACTAAATTTTGCATTGTATCACACTATCGGAGAAAAAGGGCTGTTGAATGTTGCAAATACAATCAAAGAGGGGAACTTGTTTATTCGAGAAGAAAAAAGCGACTATGAATTCATTCCAGAGTATATTCAGTTAAATAATGCGATAGCGTTGGATGTTCATGATAAAATACAGGAGGCAGGTCATTATAATTTGATAAGTAATCAGCAGTCAGTAATGCCACTGGCATACAACCATAATCGTTCGGAATCGGTAGTTGATTATTATAATTCAGAAAAAATTATGGCAACACTAGAAAAGAAAGGATGGACCAAATGGTTTACAGTTTTTAAAACCAATAAGAATGGTCAAGAACAAGCGATTACAACAAGCATTGAAAAAGTTAAATATTGGAAGTATTTTGTTTTAGGAGCCTTATTTTTATTGTTACTGGAAATAGTGTTAATTCGATTCTTCAGAGTTAAATAAGAGATTATAAGAACAGAAGTACCGTTTAAATCATTGGGCAAATACAAAAAAAAGGTTAAAATCTTTAATTTCTCCATTAAATTTAAGACATTCGCATGCTTGTATCAGAATTACTTGAATTCCAGTACAAACTAGAAGAATTATGAGTGTAAAAGACCAAATAATTGAGGGGAAAATACCGAAGCATGTTGCCATTATTATGGATGGTAATGGAAGATGGGCCCAAGAACAGGGAGAAGAAAGAGTTTTTGGTCACATAAGTGGTGTTCATTCTGTCAGAGAATCATTGAAAGCAGCAGCAGCAATTGGAGTTCAATACCTAACACTTTATACTTTTAGTACAGAAAATTGGAATCGACCTAAAGAAGAAGTTGATGCGCTGATGGATTTGTTGGTTAGGACTATAGCAGGAGAAGTCGATTCCCTTAATGAAAATGGCGTCAAACTCGAAACTATAGGAGATATTAGCTCACTGCCTGAGGGATGTTTAGAAGCATTGAATGCAGCTAAAGAAAGAACAAAGAGCAATAATAAAGTAACATTAATTTTAGCTTTAAGCTACAGCTCTAGAGTTGAAATTGAAAAGGCTGTTAAGCGCATAGCCACTGATGCTGTAGAAAAAAAGATTGAACTCAATGAAATAAATGAAGAATTAATCAGTTCTTATCTCAACACAGCAAGGTATCCAGATCCTGATTTGTTAGTTCGAACAAGTGGAGAGGAAAGAATTAGTAATTTCTTGCTGTGGCAAATAGCTTATAGTGAATTGTATTTTACCAATACACTTTGGCCAGATTTTAAAGAGGAAGATTTTTTTAAAGCCATATTAGATTATCAACAAAGAGAAAGAAGGTTTGGTAAGACAAGTGCTCAAATCATAGAGAATGAATAGTAGATTAATTCAAATATACAGTACTGTAATTATTTTGTTTAGTGTTTTTGTTTCGGCTATCGGACAGTCGAAAACAGTAGATTACCTATCACCTAAGGAATACATTATTGCTGGTATTGTAGTAGATGGGATCCGAAATTTGGATCACAATCAAATTATTTCTAAATCAGGGTTGATTAGAGGGAATAAAATTCAAATCCCAGGAGATGATATTTCTCAAGCGATTCAAAAATTATGGAAAGAAAAACTGTTTTCTGATATTCAGATTTTTGTTGAGAAAACACAAGGGCAAAATGCCTTTTTAGTCATTAAATTAGAGGAGCGTTCTCGATTATCTCGTTATAGTTTTAAAGGAATATCAAAATCACATGCAGATGATTTAAGAGAGAATATAGACCTATATGCAGGGAAGTTAGTGACAGAAGACGAGATTTACCGTATTAAACAAATTAGTAGAGGTTTTTATATTGAAAAAGGATATTTAAGACCAGAAGTAAAAGTCATTACTAAGCCAGATACATTAGTGAATAATAGTGTCATGATGAAAATTATGATTGATAAGGGAGAGCGTTTTCGTATCAATGAAATAACTTTTGAAGGAAATAATAACCTAAAAGCTTCTAAGTTGAAGCGTCAAATGAAAAAAACCAAAGAGAAAAAATGGTGGAAGATTTTTTGGCGTTCAAAGTATATATCATCACTCTATAAAGCAGATAAGAAAAATATCCTAGCAAAATATAGAGATAATGCATATAGAGATGCAGAAATTACTTTTGACACGATTTATGATTATGATGAAAAAAATATCAATATCGACATCAAGATTAACGAAGGAAATAAATATTATATCCGTTCAATTGATTGGACTGGTAACCTTAAGTATCGTTCAGGATTTTTAGATACGATACTAGGAATAAAACCTGGAGATGAGTACAACCAGTCTGTATTGGATGCACGTCTATATATGAATCCTGGAGGAACAGATGTTAGCTCGTTATATATGGATGATGGATATCTATTTTTCCAAATTACACCAATTGAAAAAAACGTAGAAAACGATTCAGTTGATTTGGAGTTTAGAATATATGAAGGAAAGCAAGCACGAATTAAAAACATCACAGTAACAGGAAATACCAAAACAAGTGACCATGTGATTATTCGAGATTTGTACACCAAACCTGGTGATTTGTTTAGTCGTGATGCGGTAATTCGTTCACAAAGAGAGTTGTCTCAAAAAGGTTATTTTGATCCTGAACAATTAAATGTAAACCCTAAACCAAATCCAGCTGACGGAACAGTAGATATCGAATATGTGGTAGCAGAAAAACCAAGTGATCAAATAGAATTGTCAGGCGGTTGGGGAGCTGGACAATTGGTAGGAACTTTAGGGGTTTCATTCAATAATTTTGCATTAAGGAATACATTCAAAAAAGGAGCCTGGAATCCACTACCAGCTGGAGATGGACAACGTTTAAGTATTAGAGCTCAGTCTAATGGATTTCAATTCCAATCGTATAACATTTCATTTACAGAACCTTGGTTAGGAGGGAAGAAGCCTAACGCATTAAGTGTCTCAGCTTACCACTCTGTGCAAGCCTATGATAGAAAGTATGTGCAAGGATCGGATGGAAGAGCATTAAAAGATGCTGATGGAAATAAAATTCTAACAGCTAATCGAAGAATTCTTAAAATGACAGGAGCTTCTATTGGATTAGGGAGAAGATTAACTTGGCCAGATGATTATTTCTCTGTATATCATGAACTAGGGTATCAATATTTTGACTTAAATAACTTTAGTAATGTCTTCTCTTTTAGTGATGGATATGTCAATAACTTTTTCTATCAATTCTCGTTAAGTAGAAGTTCTATCGATCAACCCTTGTATCCAAGAACAGGAGCTTCATTTAAGTTTAGTGCAAAAATTACACCTCCATATTCATTGTTAGGGGAGGACAAAGATTATGCTGAGTTAAATGATCAAGATAAATACAGGTGGATAGAATATAATAAGTTTAAGTTTACATCGTCTTGGTTTACCCCATTGTCGAAAGACAAAAAGTTAGTTTTAAATGCAAGAATGGGATTCGGATTCCTAAATGGATGGAATAAAGAAATAGGAGCACCTCCTTTCGAACGTTTTTATCTAGGAGGAAGTGGTTTAACAGGATTTACGTTAGCAGCTCAAGAGATTATCGCCCTAAGAGGGTATGATGATAAAACGATTTCACCAACTTTTGGAGGTAGTATTATTAGTAAGTATACATTAGAGTTACGTTATCCAGTATCGTTAAACCCACAAGCAACAATTTATGTTTTAGGGTTTACTGAAGCTGGTAATACTTGGAATGATTATAAAAAATACAATCCTTTCACTGTGAAACGTTCAGCAGGTTTGGGAGTAAGAATATTTTTACCAATGTTTGGTTTAATGGGATTAGACTATGGTTGGGGATTCGATCAATTAGATTCTGGGGCAAGTGGCGAAGCAGTCCACAATGCAGAATTACAAGCCAAAGGATATAGAGGACAATTCCACTTTACAATTGGAGCCAATTTGGGAGAACTATAAGTCATAAAATTAAAAGGAACTTCAAATGAATAATTTAAAAAAGATAATTTTGGCATCATTTTTTCTATTAGGAATAATAGGAAGCTCAGTTGCTCAGAAATATGCATTCGTTGATACGAAATATATATTAGATAACATGCCATCTTACACTGAGGCTCAGAAAAAATTAGATGATGTGGCTGAAAAGTGGCAAAAAGAAATTGAGCAGAAGCTAAAAGAAATAGATGAAAAAAATAAAAAATTACAACAAGAATTAATATTATTGCCAGCTGATGAAAAAAATAAAAAAATAGCTGAAATAAAAGAACTAGAAGAAGCTGTTAAAGCATTGCAAAAAAAGCGTTTTGGAGTAAACGGAGATTTGTTTAAAAAGCGTAAAGAATTAATCGAACCTATCCAAGATGAAATCTACAAAGCAATTAAAGCTTTAGCGAAAGAAAAAGGTTATGATTTTATAATGGATAAAGGAACAAATTCAAATATTTTGTTCACCAATCCTAAATATGATAAGAGCGAACAAGTATTAAGGAAAATAAAACAATAAAAACAAAAAAGGATGAAAAAAATAATTACAATAATAGCACTAGCTTTCGTAGCGTTTGCTGCGTCAGCTCAAAAGGTAGGTCACGTCAACGCACAAGCTTTAATGTTAGCTTTACCAGATTATAAGATCGCTTCAGATGAATTGAATAGATTTGCTGAAAGCAAAAAAGCTGAATTACAAATGTGGTATACTGCATTTCAAACTGCCCAAAAAGAGTTTGAAGAGGCTTTGCCTACATTAACAGAGGAAATCAAACAGCAACGCTATGAAGAATTGATGGAAAAACAACAAAACATTCAAGCAAAAGATGGCGAGTTTCAACAAGAAGTAGCTTTAAAAGAGCAAAAATTAGTGGAACCAATTATGAAAAAAGTAAGAGATGCTGTTGCTAAAGTAGCTAAAGATGGAGGGTATTCTTATGTATTTGATGAATCTACTTTAATGTATTTTGCTGAAGCAGAATCTTTAGATGCTAAAGTGAAAAAAGAATTAGGAATTGTAGAAGTAGCAGGAGAATAACTAACTCAATTATATTTTAATCTAAGACTCCCATTATCATTGATAATGGGAGTTTTTTGTTGTTAATCGTCAGCATTAACAAAGTTTTTTAAGTACTTTTATAGCAGAATGCAGTTGATAGAAAACATAAAAGATTACTTTGGGAAAGCTAAATTGAATAGTCTTGTCCATCAAAAAGAGAATCGAAGAGTAGCTTTTTGTAACCTCAATAATGCTAAAAGTGTTGGGATATTATTTTACGTGGAAAATGAGTCAGACTTTAAACGATTAATGAATTTTATCAAAGTATTAAAAGGAGATTATGGTGTAAGAAATGTCAATGCATTGGCGTTTTATGCTGAAGACGAAGAACCTTTTTTCTTGCAATCTAAACTATCGTTTGATTTCTTTTTACCAGCAGACCTAAATTGGAAAAGAGAACCTCAAAAACCTGTGTGTGGAACATTTGTTCAGGAGGAGTTCGACTTATTACTAGACTTGACAGATAGCTTTAGTATTCCATTACGAAACTTATTGTTAAGATCAAAAGCTAAGTTTAAAGTAGGGAGGTATACAGAAGAAAACCAGACTTATTATGATTTAATGATTAATGCTGAGAACGCTAATTTTAGTGAGTTTACACAAGAAGCCTTACGGTATTTAACAATGATCAATGAAACATAAATCCCGTTACGAACAATTATTTCAATCTATTCATAAATCTTCAACAATTATATTGGTGGGGTTTATGGGAAGTGGAAAAACCACCTTTGGAAAGGAATTAGCCGAAAAACTCAATTATCGATTTATTGATACTGATCAAGAAATTGAACAATTAGTAGGCATGTCGATAAATACCTTGTTTAAAACAAAAGGAGAAGCCTATTTTAGGCAATTGGAACGTCAGTATTTAAGAGAAGTTAAATTGAACAATACCGTATTGTCAACAGGAGGAGGAATGCCTTGTTATTATGATAATATGGAGTATCTAAATAAAATAGGGGTAACTGTTTATCTAGAATATTCATCAGAAGAGCTTTTTAATCGTTTAAAAGAAGATCAAAGTAATCGACCGCTTCTTCAAAATCAATCAGAAGAAGAAATGTTTAAAACTATTGAAACGCTCTTAGCAAAAAGGAAACCATATTACTTAAAAGCTCAAACCATATTTTAATGGGGAAAAGCTATGCAATTCAACAATATTTTGCACTTTTGCAAGCAAATTATTGAATAGTATTATGAGTTTTATAAAAGAGTTACAATGGAGAGGCATGATTCACGATATGATGCCAGGTACAGAAGAAACATTTAAAAAAGGAGTAACTTCAGCATATATAGGTTTTGACCCAACAAGTGATTCATTACACATAGGAAGTTTGGTTCAAATTATGATTTTAGTGCATTTACAAAAATCAGGAAATAAACCCATAGCATTAATTGGAGGGGCAACAGGAATGGTTGGAGATCCATCTGGTAAATCAGCTGAACGTAACTTATTGGATGAGGAAACTTTAACAAAAAATGTAGAGGGAATTAAACAGCAATTGTCCAAGTTTTTAGATTTTGATTGTGGAGAGAATTCTGCGGAGTTGGTCAATAACTACGATTGGTTTAAGGAGTTTGATTTCTTATCATTTATTAGAGATGTAGGGAAGCATATTACTGTGAATTACATGATGGCCAAAGACTCTGTTAAAACGCGTTTAGAAACAGGGTTATCATTTACTGAGTTTTCATACCAGTTGATCCAAGGATATGATTTTTTGTGGTTATACCAAAATAAAAATTGTAAAGTTCAATTAGGAGGATCAGACCAATGGGGAAATATTGTTACAGGAACAGAGTTAATTAGAAGAAAAGCACAAGGAGAAGCTTTTGCTGTTACGACTCCTTTGATTAAAAAAGCAGATGGGACAAAATTTGGTAAAACTGCTGGTGGAAATGTTTGGCTAGATCGTACCAAAACATCTCCTTACAAGTTTTACCAGTACTGGTTTAATGCAACAGATGTTGATGCTGCTAAATACATTAGAATCTTTACGTTAAAAACCCAAGAAGAAATTGAAGCAATTGAAGCCAAGCATGCTGAAAATCCTGGAGCAAGATTACTTCAGAAAGAATTAGCAAAAGAAGTGACCATACGTGTGCATTCTGAAAAAGATTATACAGCAGCTGTAGAAGCTTCTCAAATACTATTTACCAAAGGAGAGGCAGCATTAGAAAGCCTAAAAAAGATTGATCAAAATACATTTATAGACCTTTTTGAAGGGGTTCCCCAAGCAGAAATTGAAAAAAGTAAACTCGAAAATGGTATTTCCATTATTGATGCTTTTGTAAGCGAAACAAATTTTTTAAAATCCAATGGAGAAGCGAGAAGAGCATTAAAAGAAAATTCTATTTCTGTAAATAAGGTTAAAGTAGATGAATCTAAAATATTAAACCATGATGATGTTTTGAATCAAAATTATATTCTACTTCAAAGAGGGAAAAAGAATTATTTCATCGTTAAATTGGTCTAAAATATGGCCGAATAAACAAAAAAGCAGACATAATTTTTGGATTCTCATAAATAGTTATATTTTTGTTAAATCAATCGTTATTAACCAATTAAAAAAAAAATGTTATAGATTTGTTAATCTACTGACACACGAAAACTACCAAAATAACAATTAGAATGGGAGACGGAAAAGACAACTATAGAGATGAAATATTTTCTCTGCCTGTGAGAGCTGGAAAAAGGACTTACTTTTTTGATGTTAAAGCTACAAGAGCAAATGATTTATATTTAACAGTAACTGAAAGTAAGAAGAAGTTCAATGCTGACGGTGGGTTCTACTTTGAAAAACATAAAGTGTTTTTATATAAAGAAGATTTTGAAAAGTTTGCAGAAGGCCTAAATACTGCTGTAGCCAAAATTAATGAGCTTAAAGAAAGTGGCGAGTATGAGGTGAAAGAAGGTGAGGGATATGAAAGAAGAAACTACAATAACCAGGATGATTATTCTTCTGATGTAGATTTTGATAACTTAGGATAAGACATAATTTAATTTTAATAAAGAAAGCTCAACAGTTAAGTTGGGCTTTTTTTGCTATAAAATAAAGACCTTTTAAAAGGATAGAAGTGACTAAAAAAGGCGGAATTAATTACTTTTTTATTTTTTAGCATTATATTTGTTTAGATTCCTGTTGGTTGCATTAGACATAAATAATGTGGCTATCTTATCGACAATAAAAAATAGATAAAATGAAAACAATATTTATATTTTTCTTCACAATACTGACAAGTGCGTTTTTAGCACAAAATAAAAAAGCTGCAAAATATTATTTTTACGAAATACAAGATTTTGAATCAGCAGTAGATGCTTATTCTGATTTGTTAGAAGAAGATCCACATAATACAGAATATAACTACAACATTGCAATTAGCTATTTGAATTCTAATATAGATAAATCTCAAGCAATTCCCTATTTAGAAAAATTAAGTAAGCTGGATGATATAGAGTTAAATGTGGAGTATTATTTGGGGAGAGCTTATGCATTAGGATATCAATTTGATAAGGCCATCAAAACCTATAAAAAATTCATAGAAACAGCAAGAGAAAATAGTCGATTAAAAATTGATGCAGAAAGACAAATAGAGTATTGTCAAAATGCCAAAGAGTTAATGAAGTTCCCTTTAAATGTAAAGTTTGAAAACTTAGGTGATAAAGTTAATTCTCCAGATGATGATTATTATCCTTTTATTCCAATCAATGAATCGTTTATTATCTTCAATTCCAATCGAAGCATTGTTGGCGAAGAAATAGAGTTACCTCAGCCAGATATCTTAATCTCTTATGTAAAAGAAGGAAAGTTTACCGAAGCTAAACAATTACCAAGTAATATAAATACGAAATCCGGAAGAGAAGAAATTGTAGGGTTAAATGCAAATGGAACTGAAGCAATGTTGTTTTTTGAATCACTGAATGGTGATGGTGATTTATATGAATGCAAAATAGAAGGAAAGAAATTTGGAGAGCCAATAAAATTGGATAGAAATGTAAATTCTAAGTCAATAGAAATTGCAGCTTGTATTTCCAATGATAACAGTCGTTTATATTTTGCAAGCGACCGACCAGGAGGCTATGGAGGAATAGATTTATACCTTTGCCAAAGATTGCCTAATGGAAAGTGGAGTGAAGCCCAAAACTTGGGACCGTCTGTGAATACAAAATACGATGAAGATTTTCCAAATATATCCCCTGATGGAAAAGTATTATATTTTTCCTCTAAAGGACATACCAGTATGGGAGGATATGATATTTATAAATCTGAATGGGATGGATTTAAAAAGAAGTTTATTGGAGCTAAAAACTTAGGATATCCAATTAATACCCCTGGAGATGATATGAATTTTAGAGTGTCAGAAAATGGGAAATATGGATATGTTTCAGCACTACGTAAAGGAGGGCAAGGAGGCTTAGATATTTACAGAGTAACATTCAATGATATTGAACCTAATTATACTGCACTTTCAGGTAAAGTGATTGCTAAAGATGGGAAAAGTAAATTTAACGACCTGTTTATACAAATTGCCGATGCCGAAACTGGAGATGTCTATGGAGATTATGTCCCAGATGAAAGAACACAACGTTATGTGATGATTTTGCCTCCAGGAGACTATATCATGTACGTAGAAGCAGAAGGGTATGAGATGATGGAAGAAGAAATCAAAATCCTAGATAAAGTCTCTTTCAAGAATTATTTACATAACGATATTGAATTAATACCAACTAAATAATGGAGCTATCCGTTACCCTTGTTATTGTTGCAATAACTGTTTTAGTCTCATTAGCAGCATTCAATAATCAGGATTTAACCAATCAACTGATTTTTTCACCTTATCAAGCTAAACATCAAAATGAATGGTGGAGAGCTATTACTCATGGGTTTATCCATGCTGATCACATGCACTTATTTTTTAATATGTATGTGTTATATAACTTTGGAGATTTAATAGAGCAAACATTAATATATATTTATGGTTCAACAACAGGAATGTTGTACTTTGTTGGTATGTATGTAGGAGGATTGTTATTTGCAACTTTACCATCCATGCGAAAGCACTCAGATAATCCTATGTACCGTTCATTAGGAGCTTCTGGAGCTGTATCAACAGTTTTATTTGCTTTTATTATTTATTACCCCTCGGAGAAATTATCTTTACTATTTATTCCTATAGGTATTCCAGCATATATTTTTGGAGCTTTATATCTTGCTTTTGAGACCTATTCGAATAAAAATGGAAGAACCAATATCGCTCATGATGCGCATATTGCTGGAGCTCTTTTTGGAGTACTCTATGTTATAGTACTGGATTTTGATAATCTTGCACGTTTTGTATCACAAATAGGAATTGGGTAATGTATCGATCAATTATTGTTAGTTTATTGCTGATCTCATTATGGAGCTGTAAAGAAAACACAAAAGAAAAGGAGTTGCCAGTTAAAGTTATTCCAGAGTTTACCCCTAGTCAGTTAGCTATTATTCAGGGAGATACCACAGAACCTTATAACGTTTTAAAAATAACCAATCAAGAAGATTCCATATTACTGAGAAAAGAAAGTGAAAAGGTAAGGTTTACCAATGGAGACAGTATTCTAAATATCTTTGAAAAGCGGTTGGTGGCCACCTTAAAAGACTCCAGTTCATTAGGAGTAGGTATCGCAGCTCCACAAGTTGGGATTTTAAAAAACATCATTTGTGTACAACGTTTTGATAAAGATGCTGAGCCTTTTGAAGTGTATTATAATCCAACGATTAAACAATACTCTAAGAAAACTCAACCATGTAGAGAAGGATGTTTGTCCATTCCTGGTAGAATGGATACCTTAACTGTACGCTCTTATGCAATTTTGTTGGAATATGATGATCTACAAGGTGTGCATCAATATGAAATGGTAGAGGATTTTACAGCAGTTATATTTCAGCATGAGATAGATCATTTAAAAGGAATTCTCTATACGGATTACTTACACGAAAAAGCGCATGCTGAAGGGATAAAACATAAGCACCCCAATAAATAAATTATATATTGATTGTTATAATAGATTAGTTAGATCATGGCAAAAACTTGGATTTTAAGAATTTTTATCGCGTTAGGTGTTACTGTATTAATGATAAATACTGTATTTTCTCAATATCAATCACGAGGGAAAGAATTTAATTATACCGATGCCGAATATTTTTTCTTTAATCGAAATTACTTTGATGCGTTAGGGCTGTATACGACCTTAAGTAAAGAATATCCTAAAATAAAAGATTACAGGTTTAAAAAAGGAATTTGTCATTTAGAGTTAAACAATGCAGAACAGGCTATAGAAGATATTTTAGGTTCTAAAAAGAAAAATAAAACACCAGAAAACTATTCCTACTTTTTAGCAAGAGCTTATGCCTTAAATTATCAATTTGACTCAGCAATAATCGTTTTTAATGAGGCACTTGAAGCAACTAATGTGGAGGATAAATTAAAAAAAGACATTCCACATTTGATCCAACAATGTAAAAATGGAAAAGAAATTGTAAAAAAACGGTTGAATGTGACAATTGAAAACATTGGATTGCCAATCAACTCGAAATACAATGAGTATAGTCCTGTTGTCAATGCAGACGAAACAGTCCTTGCGTTTACCTATAGAGGAGAAAAAAGTACTGGAGGAAGACAAAGTATTTACGTAAAATCAGAGGGCAATGGAAATTATTATGAAGATGTTTATGTCTCTTACAAAAAAGATGGAAAATGGGGGACGCCAGAGTTAATGAAAGGCGATATTAATTCTAACCGACATGAAGCCACAGTTTCAATATCTCCAGATGGACAAGTGCTCTATATTTATAGAGATACCGAATTTAATTTAGGGGACTTGTTTTATGTCAACAAAACAAAAGACGGATGGGGAGAAATGAAAGAATTACCAATTAATTCATCAAGTTGGGAAGGAAGTATAGCGGTAGCGCCAAATGGATTAGTAGCTATTTTTTCTAGTGATCGACCAGGTGGATATGGTGGTCGAGATTTGTACATCACCAAAAAGAAGTCTAACGGAATGTGGAGTGCACCAAAAAACTTAGGACATACCATCAATACCGCTTTTGATGACGACGCACCATTTATTTACGCAGATGGAATTACCTTTACATTCTCTTCAAAAGGACACAACTCTATAGGTGGATTTGATATTTTCGAATCCAAAATGATTAACGATACAGCTTTTTTAGAACCAAGAAATATAGGTTTCCCTATAAATACAACCGCTAACGATCAGTTTTTCTTTGTGTCAGGTAGAGGAACAGCTTATTATTCTTCCAATCAAGAAGGAGGAAAAGGATTACACGATATCTATACGATTGATGTAACAGATATTATGACCAACTCTCCCGTATTGTTATTAAAAGGAAACATTAAACCTCCTAATTGCGACATCATAGTTAAAAATATGGAAGGAGAAGATAGAGGAACTTATAAGTCTGACGTTAATAATGGTGATTATCAATTGTATTTGAATTTAGGAGAAGAATATGAGATAACGTTCAAAGTAAGTGAAGAGAAAACAAAAACAATTCGAATTAACACTAAAGATTTATCAACCTATACTGAAAGAATCGAAAACATTGATTTTGAAGAAAAAGACCAAGTAGTAGCAACAGTCTCTAAGCCTGAATTTGATCTTTCCAACCCTGATAATTTTGCAAAATTTATTAAGCAATTTGGAAATATGCAAATAGATGGAGTTGTCTTCAAAGTACAAATAGGAGCATATCTAGCACCTGAGAATTTTAATACACGAAAATGGAGAAATTTTGGTGAATTATCTAGAAGTAGGGGAGAAGATGGTATCACAAGATTTACTGTTGGAGATTACGAAACTTTCAATAAAGCAGATAAGGTTACCAAAAGAGCTAGGAAAATAGGAGATAAAGATGCTTTTATATTAGTGTATTACAAAGGAGAGCGAACAAGTTTAAATCAACTAATAGCTCAAGGAGTTTATCAATTTGAATAAGGTAAAAAAAGAATTGAAAGTTGGCTATTGAACGAATGCCTTAAGCTGAGAATAAAGCGTTCCTTTACTAATTACACACCCCTTATTCAATAAATCAAAAATTTCGGCTTCTCGAGTAGAGGTATAGGTTTTATTGGCCTTAAATAAATCTATTTGGTCTAATTGCGCAGAGTTTAATTTTTCAAGATGTTCTAAGTCAATCGTTTTAGATTTTAAAGCAATTAAGAAAGCTTCTTTTTGATCAAAGAAGAAAAGTTTTAAATCAGTAGTAGTGCGGTGTTCAATGTACTTCACTTTCTCTAGAGATTTTTGCATTACTAGGTCACTAAAGGAAGCAAGGTGTAAATCCATTTCTTGAGTGTCATGCGCTATAATTTCTTGCCATTTACTGGCGTCTATACCATTAGCAGCCAAATACTGAATAAACTCAGGTTGAAGTGATTCTAATTCTTCTTTGGTCAATAATCGAAATTTAGCTTCCATAAGTGTATGATAAAAAAATGGTTTGAATGTTGGACAAAATTATAAAATGGAATTGGTAGTTCAAGGAAATATAAATAGAAATTTATATTGCGAACAATTTGAGTTAGCTTAATCGATCTTTTAAAACTTTATCGATGACTTCTTGAGCTTCCAGTGCCTTAGTCAACTTTACGGTGTTTAAATCAGCAAGTTCTATTCGCTTTAATAATTCTTGAAAAATACCTTCATTAATTTCATCAAATCCCAAGGCAGCCAATAGATCATTCAAAAGATTTTCTCTGTTTAATAAAATGGCTTCTTTTAATGCTGCTATTTCGTCTGATCGCTCTTCCATTAATCTTGTTGAATATAATATTTAGGCTCAAAAAAGATAACAACATCTCGAAACCCTTTTTGCTGTACAAAAGTATTCATATCTTTTAAACTAGGAGTGGCAATATAGGTTTTAAACCCATCTAATTGTAAACTGTCTACTTGTTCAAATGATCGAATTTGAGGTAAAACGAGTTCATGGTCTATAGAATAAATGGCAATACCTTTACCAAAGTGATACAGCATGGAGGTCGTGTAATAACCATGCTCAGTTTGTTCATTCAAATAGTAAGTTTTGTTTTGTTGTTTTAAAGGAGTAGTAGGAGCGGGGGTAAAGTAGTTGTTTATTTGTTTATAAATTGCAAAAGTGGTATCATTTTGAATAACATAAGGGAGCCCTTCATTTTGAACAATACCATAAAGCAACCCATCTTGGGTGTAGTATTTCTTTTTTGATTTCCTAAAATCTTTCTTGGAAAGCATAAACAAGACATTTTGTTGTAAGTAGATGCTGTCTGGAGTAATGTAGAGTTGTGTTAAACTATCATCTTCTAAAACATACTTTCCGCAAATAGACGAGGAAAAAGCTGAGGATGTTTCTATGTTTGCCGGTTGAGGCGCACCAAAATAAAAAGAGGTAGGTTCCTGTGAATAAATGACCAGAGATGTCCAAGCAAGAAATAAAATGATAAACTTTTTCATAGTATGGAAGATAAAGATAAACTAAAAATTATTAAAAAATATGACGATGGTGAATGAAGTTTTCTTTTAGTTAGTTAACTTTAATCGGTAAAAAGTTCAAATGATATGTTAAACCCAAGATGGGAAATCACCACAGTTGAAAACTCACAGCAAGTCAATGACTTAGAGCAAGCTTTAAAGATACCTCAGATTGTTGCCAAACTTTTAGTGAATAGAGGTGTGGAAAACTTTGAACAATCAAAGGTTTTTTTTAGGCCTGAATTAAGCCAGTTACATGACCCTTTCTTAATGGAAGAGATGACGGTAGCCATAGCTAGAATCAATCAAGCTTTAGAGCGACAAGAAAAAGTATTGATATATGGGGATTATGATGTTGATGGAACAACTTCAGTAGCTTTGGTATATTCTTATTTAAAGCAATACTTTCAACAAATTGGACATTATCAACCAGATCGTTATACAGAGGGGTATGGAATATCTTTTCAAGGAATTGAATATGCGAAAGAACAAGGCTATTCTTTAATTATAGCGCTGGACTGTGGAACAAAAGCAGTTGATAAAATAGCCAAAGCCAATGAATATGGTATCGATTTTATTATTGCAGATCATCATACGCCAGGAGAAGAACTACCTAAGGCTGTAGCGATATTAAATCCTAAAAAGAATACCTGCAACTATCCTTATAAAGAATTGTGTGGCTGTGGAATCGGTTTTAAATTGATTCAAGCTTTGGCAATCACCAACGGATATGATCAAGAGGAAGTTTATGGATTACTCGATTTTGTAGCCATAGCAATAGGAGCTGATATCGTTCCAATAACAGGAGAAAATAGGGTTTTAGCTTATTATGGTTTAAAAGAAATGGAGAATAATCCACGTGTTGGGATTCAAACAATGTTAGAATTAGCAAACAAAAAACCGCCCTTAACGATTTCAGATTTGGTATTTACAATTGCACCAAGAATTAACGCAGCTGGAAGAATTGATTCTGCTCGAAACGCCGTGGAATTATTATTGTCGAATAGTGAGGATGATGCTCAAACATGGAGTGATTTGATTAACAATTATAATGATGAGCGTAAAGAACTAGATCAAAGTATTACAGCCGAAGCATTAGGAATACTGAAAGATAAATCTTTTAGCAATAAGAAGACAACTGTTATTAGTAGTCCAAATTGGCATAAAGGAGTCGTGGGAATTGTAGCCTCTCGCTTAATTGAAAAACATTACAAACCCACAATTGTATTAGTAGAGTCTGATGGAGTCGCAACTGGATCTGCTCGATCAGTTAAAGGGTATGATATTTATAATGCTATCGATCAATGTGCGCGATTACTTGAGCGTTTTGGAGGCCATAAATATGCCGCAGGTTTAACTGTGAAACTTGAGCACCTAGAAACGTTTAAAAAAGAGTTTGAGGAGGTTGTTGC
The DNA here is from genome assembly GCA_025210295.1 of Flavobacteriales bacterium. Taxonomy (NCBI): domain Bacteria; kingdom Pseudomonadati; phylum Bacteroidota; class Flavobacteriia; order Flavobacteriales; species Flavobacteriales bacterium. The sequence goes on from JAOASC010000045.1 coordinate 20,219, forward strand.
TAAAACGATAACCCCCGAACAAGAACAACCTGTTATTAAAATTGATGGAGAACTTAACGCTCAAGATTTTAACTTAGATCATGGAAAATTTCCTAAATTCTACCGTTTAATTAAGCAGATGTCTCCTTTTGGACCTCAAAATATGCGCCCTGTTTTTGTGATGAGAAACTTGATGAATACCGGCCATTCAAAAATAGTAGGAGAAGAGCATTTGAAAACAGCACTGAAACAGAATGGAACAGGAATTATTTTTAACGGTATTGGGTTTGGTTTAGGAGAAAAACTGGATTTGCTAACTCAACAACAGCCAGTAGATGTTGTCTTTCAAATAGATGAGAATAACTTTTTTGGAACTCCTGAATTACAAATGATGATTAAAGATATACGCCCAACGAATCTTTAGTTTATCCTCTTATTTTAATGGTATATCATCAGCATTAGGTGTTTTGACTATTTAAGTAGGTATAAATACCTACTTTGTTGTATATTAGTTTTGCCTAGATACAATTAGGTTTCCCTATTTAATTTTCTACCCCGCTTTAAAGTAAGTTGAACTTATAAAATAAAGTTGATGAAAGTTATTGGTGTAGTGGTATTCTTGTTATGCGTGTTGCTTGGGGAAGCTCAAACAATTCAGCTAGGTTCTGGAACAGCAACTAATGGAAGAAGAAGATCTTCTCCTGTGAATATTTGGTATCGAAGAGCTGTTTCACAATTTGTCTATACAGCAGCAGAAATCAATGCTTTAGGAGTCTCAGGGGAAGCAATGTTGACCGATTTTGGTTTTTATGTAACAGAATCCCCAGTGTATAGTATTCCTAATTATACCATAAAGATGAAAAATGTAACTGAAACAAATGTTGCAGCTGCAATTTCACAAAATGGTTGGACAGAAGTAAAAGCTGCTTTTACATATAATCCTGTAGCAGGTGGGTATGATATGTTTAATTTGGATACGCCATTTTATTGGGATGGGGTAAGTAATATTGCCGTAGAAATATGTTGGTCACAAATTTCGCCAACTTATAATGCTTCAGGAAGGTTAAGAGAGTATACTGTAACGAATGGATATCGTTACTCATGGACAGATGCTGCTGGAAATTCATGTGGAGAATCACCCGCTACGATTAGGAATAGAAAACCGCAATGTCAGCTAACGTTTTCTCCCGTTGTCACAACTTTTTGGACTGGGAATATCAATACAAATTGGTTTAATGCAGGAAATTGGACAGCTGGAGTTCCAATAAAAAATATCAACGCACAAATCCCTAATGGTTTAACCAATTACCCAGTTGTTACTGGTACAACTGCTGAGGTTAAAAATTTGCTTATCGAGTCAAATGCGTCGCTTTCAACCGAAGGAGAGTTGTCTATTTATGGAAATTGGACCAACAATGGAACTTATAATGCCTTGGCTGGTAAATTAAGGTTTAAGTTATTAATTAGCCAAGCCAATCAATTGGATGGAGGGAATCAAGATTTCAATGATATTACTGTTGAGAATGCTAATGGGATTAGTTTTAACTCTGGAAGTTATAATATTTATGGGGCTTTTGCTGCTGAAGGGGGTGATATTTATACTAATGGTCGCCTGAATATAGCATCTTCAGCTTCTTCAACAGGTCGAATTACAGAAATAAAATCTAAATGTAACTATGATTTAGATATGGATGATTCTTATGGAGATGGTTGGAATGGTGGATACATTACAGTGATAGAAGACGGGAATCCTATAGGAACTTATACAGCTTCAGGATATGGTTCTAATACAACTTTCTCCATTACTTCAGGAAATAGTTTTGATATTCAATACACCTCAGGGAGTTGGGAAAATGAAAATACTTATTCTATCTATGATGACCAAGGAGTGTTGATTTTTAACGATGGAACATACCCTTCTACAGGGGTAGTTTTTTCCTCTACAGCAAGTTGTGCAACAACTAATCCATTTATAGGAGACATTGAACAACAAAGATATTTATCATTAGCTAATGACGGATGGAGGGAATTGTCTTCTCCAATTATTGCACAGACTTTATCCAATTGGCAAGATGATGGCTTGATAATGGCTAATTTCCCAGGGTCAAATTTTCCAAGCTTTGGTTGGACTTCAGTTTATACTTATGAAGAGAATTTGGCCAATGGAGTAAAAGAAGATGGATGGGCACCAGCTACAAATATTACTAATGATTTGAGTTTTGAAAAAGGACATCGAGTATATATTGGAACAGGGAACTTTAATGTTTCAGTAAAAGGAGCTATTAATTATGGAAATCAGACAGTAACGTTAGATTATCAAAATACTTTACCATCAGAAATTGCCGCTGATGAAGATCAAAAGGGGTGGAATTTAATAGGGAATCCTTATCCATGTCCAATTGATTGGGATGAAATAGAGAGTACTAGAAAAGAGAATATTGATAATGCAGTATGGATTTGGAGTGCTGATGCTGGTAACTATGGTTTATATGTCGGAAATTCAGGAGGAGTAGGAACCAATGGAGTCAACAAAAACATTGCTTCGAGTCAAGCTTTTTGGGTACATGCTACAACTGTAGGAGCAAGCTTATCGTTTACTGAGCAAGATAAAATAGACCATAACACAACATTTGTAAAATCATTTTCGAACAATGACTTTATTAAGTTTAGTATAGCTAGTAATCTAAATGGTTATCAAGATGAAATGTTGGTGAACTTTACCGATCAAGCAACTATAGGCTATGATGTTAACTTAGATGCTGATAAACTAGGTAGCCCAATTCAAGATGCTCCTGAATTATCTACTGTAGTAGATGGAAATAGAGACTTATCATTGAATAGAGTGCCCCTCAATGAGGAAATGAGCTTACCAATTAGAGCTACTGTAGGAATTAGTGGTGTCTATACGATTTCGGTGACTAATTTTGATATTTCTGATATAGCTGCATGTTTGATTTTAGAAGATTTATATTTAGATTCTCTAATCGTATTAGAAGATACTGTCGCTTATAGTTTCTATCAAACTGATACAACAAATGCACCTCGTTTTTTATTGCATGTTAGGCCATCGGTAGAACTTACAGTTTCCAATGAGACTTGTGTAGGAGAAGGAAATGGAGAAATTAGATTAGATTTGTTTTCTAGTCAGCCTTATACATTAATGTGGTCGGACGGTGTGAATACAGATTCTACAGAAGTTAATACAGGGAGTTATACCATCGAGCATTTGTCTCCAGGTAATTATACCATTTATTCTGATCATCCTATTGCAGGTTGTAATGCCTATTCAAAAGAGGTATTGATTGAAGATGCTGCACCTTTGAATTTGGTTGTGGATAGCAGCGATTCAGAACGCTATTTATTAAGTGCAAATGGAGGAACTGCTCCATATTCATTCTATGTCGATAATGAATTAGCTAGTTCAATACCAGCAGAGAATGGAGAGTATTTGTTAGAAGTTATTGATGATAATGGGTGTTCAACAAGCGAAATACTCCTAATCAATCAATCATACTCGGGAATCTTAAATCATAATCAATTAGAGGTCTCTGTTTATCCTAATCCAGTTCACGATATTTTGTCAATCAAAACCAATTATGCAGTCAACTTAAAACTTTATAATGCTGTAGGAGCATTGGTAAAAAGTATAGCCCCTAATAATACTGGTCAAATTCAATTAAATGTTGCTGAATATCCAGCAGGCGTTTATTGGTTACTATCAGAAGATGCGAATTATAGAGCTAAGGTAGAGATCATACATTGATGAATGCTCCATTATTATAGGGTAATCACTATAGCTATTTTAAAATAAACTATATACTAACTCTATTATCTGAAATAATATGTAGGTCTCTCTGCGGGTAAGGGATCTGAATACTATTGGCTCTAAATGCGGCATCAATCGCAAAGCGGATATCACTTTTTATTGTCATAATATCCCAGGTTTGAGCAGCCCAAAAGTAAAGTTCAAAAGAAAGTCCATTATCTCCAAAGTCATTAAAAATAATTAAGATTTCTTTGTTTTTACTCACTTTGGGGTGTTGTAATGCACATTGATAAAGGAGGTCTTTAACAAGTGCGGTATCCGTACCATAGGCTACAGTAACCTCAATGTTAAAGCGAGTGACCTTTTCACTAATAGTCCAATTGGTAACGTTAAACTCTGTTAGTTTAGAGTTCGGAACAATAATCGTTTTGCCATCAATCGTTTTGATGTGTGAGGTTCTGATATTGATTTTCTGAACCTTGGCAACTGTATTGTCCATTTCAACAATGTCTCCAACTTTAACACTTCCGTCAAAAAGCAAGATTAATCCTGAGATGACATCCGTTAAAAACTCCTGTAAACCTAGCCCTACTCCCAGGAATATACCCATCGAAGCGGTCAGTAATAACGTAATATCTACATTAATACTGCGCAACATCATAATTGCAACAATAACGTATATAAAGTAGGAAGTTAAACGGGTTATGGTAAAACGCCTTCCTTCATCAATCCAGTCTTTATCTTTAGTCGACTTATAGATAAAAGTTTTAGTGAGGTTGAGTACAAACTTGGTAATGAAAGAAAGTATAATGATGAAAATAATACTTCCAATGGTGATCGAAAATTTACTTTCATCTCCACCTCCCAATAATTGATAATCTAAAATAGAAGATAATGAAAAGTCCTTATTGCCTATTCCTAAAATTCCAATGGTTAGTAAATCACCAATGATAAAGAGTAGTTGATTAGATAATTTATGTAACGTTTTCTCTTTTCCAAAAGACCAGTTGTGTTTCTTTAAAAACTCCTCAATCTTTTTGTCAGATTTTGATCTTAAGAATAAAATAATAGCCCAAGTAATGACTATTAAAATGACATTTAATAAGGTTAAAGAATATCCTTTTATATTGATTAATTCGATCATCTTGTAATTACAATTCCTAGTTTTTCAGCAAATAAGTTCCGAGCCATCGTTAAATTTTTAATAGCTTCTAATAATTCCATGATAGCATCATTATTAGCTTCATGTTTTAAGGCGTTTTGCTTATCCGCAATCATGTTTTCCGTAGTACGCATCTTAAAAATGGCAACCGATTGAATCACAGCATCCTTTAAACGTTCACTTTCATGAACAGGGTAGATTTGATGTTTTTCAGCCCAATTGTTACTTACGCTATCTTTTTGAGTAGTAATATCAATAACAATTCTGTTGAGGTTGGTGTTTTCATGATGTGTAAAATGCTTTTCACTAATTACTAAGCCTTGTTGTATCCCATCCAAATACTCGTCAAAAACCAATTGATAATCTTTGTTGATGTAGGAAATTTCATCGCTAAGAATTTCTTCTATAATGAATTGAGCAACAGGATAGTTCATCTCTTCCGAATCTCCCTCCTCATTTTCAACTTCAATAGTAATAAATTGAGAACCATAAAGAATCATTAATCGAATAAGGTCTTTTTCCTGTATGTCTAATAAATGTTTTCCATTATTGGTGTTTTTTTGAGGTATCCTTTTTTCTTGTTGCTGTTGTTCGTATACTGCTTGTTCTTTTTGAAGCGCAACATTTTTTACCCCTAGGCGCTTATTGACTTCATTCAATAATGCTTGTTCAGAAATTTCAAAGAGTTGACTGGTAGCTTGGATATATACTGAACGTGTAATCTGATCAGGAATAATAGAAATAGAGCCTACAATATCCTTAATCGTTTCTGCTCTTTTGATAGGATCATTCTTAGCATCTGCCAGTAAGATAGAAGCTTTAAAATGGATAAAGTCCTGTGAATTGGTTGATAAATAACGTTGCAAGTCATCAAAGTCTACTTTTCTTGCATAACTATCAGGGTCTTCTCCGTCGGGGAATAAGACCACTTTAACATTCATCTCTTCTTCCAAAATAAGGTCAATTCCCCTAAAAGAAGCCTTTATCCCAGCTGCATCTCCATCATAGAGGATCGTAATGTTTTTGGTGTAACGTTTGATCAATCTTATTTGCCCTTCAGTAAGTGCTGTACCACTAGAAGCTACTACGTTTTTTATCCCAGCTTGATGTAAGCTGATGACATCAGTATACCCCTCAACAAGATAACACTGATCTTCTTTAATGATTTCGTTTTTGGATTGATAAAGCCCATATAAAATTTTACTTTTATTATAAATAGGACTCTCTGGTGAATTGTAATATTTAGCAGACTTCTTATCTATTTTTAAGATTCTTCCTCCAAAACCAAGTACTCGTCCAGTAATGTTTTGAATTGGAAACATTACACGTCCTCTGAAGAAATCATAGCTTCCTCTTTCATTCGTTTTACTTAGTCCTGTTTTGACTAAATAATCGAGTTTATAGCCAGCACTCGTAGCAGCTTTGGTTAAATTGTCACTCCCTTGTGGAGCATAACCTAATTCAAATTTCTTAATCGTTTCTTCGCTAAAGCCCCTTTCTTTAAAATAGCTTAAACCAATAGCTTGCCCCTCATTCGTATTCAGCATTTGTCGAACGAAAAAATCTTTAGCATATTGATTAATGAGGTATAAGCTTTCTCGCTCACTTTGCGCTTCAATTTGTTCAGCACTAAGTTCCTCTTCTTCAATTTCAATGTTATAGCGTTTAGCTAACCAACGCAGGGCTTCAGGGTAGGTGAAATGCTCGTGTTCCATAATAAATGAAACCACATTTCCCCCTTTTCCAGAGCTAAAGTCTTTAAAAATTCCTTTGGCTGGAGAAACCATAAACGAAGGTGACTTTTCGTTAACAAAAGGACTTAAGCCTTTATAATTCGAACCTGCTTTTTTTAGACTAACAAAGTCGTTAATGACTTCAACAATGTCGGCAGTATCGAATATTTTCTCAATGGTTTCCTTTGGAATCATTACGAAGTAATTTTAAACGCTGGTTAAATTAAGAATGTTAAAACTCTTTTAAGTACAAATGTAAGTGACTTCAAGACAAAGTTAAGGAATTCATACAAGGAATGAAATCAATAATTTTGATTATTTAAGTCAAAAACAGATTGTTTTAAAGAATTTAGTAAAGAATTCTCAAATAATTTTCGGAAATTGCAGTTTATAATGGAATATAAATGCGAGCAATTATCCCCAAAATATTAATTATCATTTTAGGTATTTATTGGTTTTCCAATAGTCTTCACGCTCAAACTTATGGGAACGAATGGATAGCGTATCATCAGAAGTATTACACTTTTAAAGTTGTCAATACCGGGATTCAACGCATTGGATTTGATGCATTAAATACTGCCTTAGCAGAAACAGGTGATGATATTTCAACGATAAATACGGCTAATTTTCAAGTTTTTGGAAGAGAATCAGAAGTTGCTATCTTGATTCAAGATGGGGGAGATGGACAGTTTAATTCTGGGGATTATATAGAGTTTTATGCGCAAAAAAATGATGGTTGGTTAGATTCCCTGTTGTTTGATAATCCTGTATTTATTGGGGACTCTTATTATAGTTTAGTCAACGATACCATCAATTACTTTTTTACTTGGAACAATTCCACAGCGAACAAAAGAATACAAGTAGAAACAGATGTTGCATATAGTACTTATCCAGAGCAAGCATATTGTTGGAAAAAAAATTATCATAAACATACTGATCTATATGCTCAAGGAAGTAAGTTTCAAGGACTTTCTAGTCCAAAGTATACCTCTGGTGAAGGATGGATGAGTCCAACTTTTTCAACGAATCAAGTACTGACTTCTCAAGTAACGACATCTAATGTTTACAATGGGAATTCACAGCTGAGAGCTTTTGGTGAGGCGGTATCAGCCAGTGTCTCGTCTTCTTCATATACAGGAGCGTTTAATCACAACACACAACTGCTTTTTGGAAGCTCAAATACCTTGATAGCTGATACTTCTTATACTGGGTATCACATGATCAAAAAAGCATTTGATGTACCGTTAAGCCTTTTGGGGAATAATCAAACAGCAATAAAACATCGGATCACTAATATTGGTCAAACTTCCGATATACAACAGGTGTCTTCTGTGACGTTGTTTTATCCACATACCTTTAATTTTGAAAATCAAAATTATTTTGAATTTGGATTGCCTGCAAATACTTTTTCTTCTAAGTATCATATTTCAGTTTCCAATGTTCAAGGAAGTAATCCTTTTATATATGTTTTAGGGAATACGTTGAAAAAAATACCAATGGTGAACCAATCAGGTGAGTGGAAAGCAGTGCTGCCTAATACAACTCAAGACTCCATAAAGGCGGTCTTAGTTGATGCTGCAAATATTCAAGTTATTAATAGTGTACAACCTATTAATGCTTCAGCTCAGTTTAACGATTATCGAGTATTTACTGCAACCAACCCTTTTCTAATTATTACACATCAGCGTTTAATGAGTGGAGCGCAGGATTATGCAACCTATCGAGCAGCAGCGGGTTATGATACTTTAATCGCCGATATTCAGGAACTTTATTATCAATTTGGAGGTGGTATCGAAAAGCATCCTTTGTCTATTCGTAGATTTTGCAAACAAGCTATAGAGTTATGGCCTAATGAACCAGGTCATTTATTCATTATCGGTAAATCGGTGAGAGATGTTAATGAATCAAGCTTAGGATCAAGGCAAGATGCAGCAGCGTTTGCTAGAAATTTAGTGCCTTCATATGGGTATCCCTCATCAGATAATCATTTTACAGTTGGGTTAGAATTGGGAATGGAATCCTTTGCAGTACCAACAGGACGCTTAAGTGTTACACAAAATTTCCAAATACAAGAATACCTCAGCAAAGTTATGGCCTATGAGCAGGAGCAAGTCCCATACCTTAATTATACTATACCAGACAAAGAGTGGCAAAAAAATGTTTTGCATTTTGGAGGGGGAACAGATAGTGCAGAGCAGGTTTTATTGAATAGTTTTTTATCTGGATTTGAATCAATTATTGAAGATACCTTGTTTGGAGGCGTGGTAAAATCCTACACCAAAGATCCAACTTCTTCTGTGATTAATACAGCAGATTTTTTTAGTGTACAAGAAGACTTAGAAGAAGGCGTTTCTTTAATTACTTTTTTTGGGCATGCTTCAAGCGGAGGAGGGTTTAGTCAAAATATTGATAGTCCAAATAACTGGAATAACGATGGGAAATATCCTTTAGTGATTGGTTTGGGATGTTACACTGGAGATGTACATCAACCCGATACGAATAGTTATGCTGAACAATTAATTAGACCAACAAATGAGGGAGCCATTGCTTTTATTTCAACGGTCAAATTAGGATTTGTGACTTATATAGGGAACTATACCCAATTCTTATACAGAGATTTTGCAAATGGGGGATATGGAGAAACCATTGGGCAACAAATGAAAAATACAGTAGATACACTTTATCAAATTATTGGGAGTTCAAGTTGGGATGTTATTCAAGAAAGCAACTTTAATGGAATGTCTTTACAAGGTGATCCTGCTTTAAAAATTAATTCGCATTTAGCGCCAGAAATTGTTTTAGATGAATCCAGAGTATGGAGTATCCCCTCTCAAATTGACTTATCTGTAGATACGTTTGATTTATATGTAGTAGCGTCTAATATTGGTGCGGCATTTGTCGATTCTTTTAATATAGAAGTTACGCGTACATTTCCAAATGGAGCAGATTCTGTGTATTCGAAAATAGTACCTGGATTATTGAATAGGGATACGATTGTTTTTAGGTTGCCAACTTATCATAATGTCGCAATTGGAGCGAATAATTTTACAATTAAAGCAGACTTACCAACTTCTGGAATTGTAGAACATACTGATGAATTTATCAATAACCAGGTTAATTTTACGAATTATGTGATTTCAAATGGATTACTTCCAATTTGGCCTTACGATTATGCAATTATACCTAATAAACAAGAGGTCTTAAAAGCTTCAACAGTAAACCCTTTTGAACGTTTAAGAAATTATGTTTTTGAAATAGATACAACCGATTTATTCAATTCTCCATTTAAAAAGGAGCAACGAAACATGAGTGAGGGTGGTGTTATTGAAGCCCTACCATCTCATTGGTTAAACAGTAATACACAATTGCCAGAACCACTAGAATTCACTGATAGTACTGTCTATTACTGGCGCTGTTCTCCAGATAGTAGTGTGAAAGATTGGTTAGAATCATCCTTTCAATACATTCCTAATAAATGGGGATGGGGACAAAGTCATTTCTTTCAGTTTAAAAATAACACTTATACCAATATTGAGTATAACCGACCAAATCGAACTTTTGATTTTCAACCATCAGCAGCAAAAATCAATGTGTCTACCAAAATACATTTGAATTCGCATTGGTCAAGTCCAGAACCTCAAGCAACACTTTGGAAAATATCAGGAGAAACACAGGACTATGGAGGGTATGTATGGCCAGCAATACATATAGGTATAATTGATCCAGTTTCATTGAAAGGCTGGCGTACTCCTTTTGATTATGGGGGGGGAGATATACAAAACCCTGATCATTGTTTTGGCCAGTTTAATGGTGATCCATCAATTTGTTCAAGTACAATAACAATGGGGAGAAATAGAACGCATGGGATGTTTATATTTAATTACAATAATCCCGATGAAATGGATTCCTTGGCCACTTTTCTAACCAATAAAGTTCCTGATGGACATTACATTATAGCGTATTCATACATTCCTAATAATTATACCTCCCCAATGTCATTAAATGGAGCTATGCCTAATGCTTTATATACTGCATTGCAGCAACTTGGTTTTACAGGGTTTAATCCTAGTAACCCAGATGATGGATTTATCTTATTTTGTGAAAAAGGAAACCCGTCAAGTGCACAAGAAGTACATTCAACACCTATGGCAGGAGGGGTAACTTACCCAGGAGTGGAATCGTTAGATTTTGAGACTATTATTCAAGGGTCCAATGTACAGGGGTATATCAATTCAACTGTTGCAGGACCAGCTTATGAATGGGACGTATTGTATTGGAAACAACATCCACAAGAGCAGAATACAGGAGATTCTACTTTACTAAGATTATATGGTATTACTAATGCAGGAAATGAAATTCAATTATTAGATACTTTAATGACCGCTTATGATTCAGTTATTAGCTTGCAAAATCTTGTAGATGCTTCCATCTATCCCAATGTTCGTTTAGAAGCTTGGGAAATAGATTCAACAACATTTACTCCAGCACAAATAGAGCGTTGGCAGTTAATTTATAGTCCTATACCAGAATGTGCAGTTAATCCTAAGAAAGGGTTTTATTATTCCATTCAAAATGATTCCATTCAAGAAGGTGATTCATTAAGTTTTGCTTTGGCAATTGAAAATGTTAGTGCCTTTGATATGGATAGTTTAAAAGTTAATTATTGGATCGAAGATCAAAGCCATGTTCAAAATTCTATAACCTATGATAGACAGGACTCACTAAGAAGCGGTGAGGTGTTATTAGATACAATTACAATATCAACGATTGGTTATCCAGGGTTAAACAGTATTTGGTTAACAGCTAACCCTAAAAATGGTGGAGGAGCTCAAGATCAAATGGAACAATTTTACTTTAATAATTTTGCTCAAAAACCATTTGTTGTTCAATCAGATATTACTAATCCTATATTGGACGTGACGTTCGATGGTGTACACATCTTAAACGAGGATATTATAAGTCCAGAACCCAATATTGTCATTACTTTGGATGATGAGAATCCGTTTTTGTTATTAAATGAAGATCTAGATACAGCAAATATTCAACTAGCATTGCTAAGGCCTAATTCGAATACTTATGAGGTGATTAATTACATTGAAAATGGGCAGGAAAATTTAAAGTGGTATCCAGCAAACTCAACTGAAAATAAATTTACAATTGAATACAACCCAATCTTTGCAGAAGATGGAATCTATAAATTAAAAGTGCAAGGAAAAGATAAATCTTCTAATTTCTCAGGAGATTTAAGTTATGAAATTGCTTTTGAAGTGATTAACCAATCCACGATTACTAATGTATATAACTATCCTAATCCTTTCTCAACAAAAACACATTTTGTATTTACGCTCACAGGTAAAGAATTACCAGATGATTTCCAGATTAGAATTATGACTGTTACAGGAAAAGTAGTAAGAGAAATAGGTATAGATGAAATAGGAGCAATTAAGATTGGAAATAATAAAACTGAGTTCTTTTGGGACGGAAAAGACCAATATGGGAGTCAGCTAGCTAATGGTGTTTACCTTTATAAGGTAACAGCTAATATTAATGGTGAAAGTATAGAACGTAGAGCTACTAGTGGAGACCATGCATTTAAGCATCAAATAGGTAAGATGTATTTATTAAGATAACCTACTATTGATATTTTTTGGTATGCAAATTGCAAACTCTATTACTGTAAAAAAGAATGTTAATATCACCTTTTGGTTGTTAAAAACTTTCGTCAAACAAATTAAGTCATTCATCAATATTTAAGAAGCTTACAATTATATTTTCTTTTCTTTGTATTGTGTAAAAGATATAAGTCTATGAGAGTGAATATGAGAAATATTATATTATTTTGTTTAGTAGTAGTAGTTTCTACTTCAGTATTTGCAGGCACCCCACAAGATATTAATAAACTAGATGAGAATGGTAAGAAAACCGGTTATTGGATAATAACGGGAGACATGAGCAAAGAAAAAGGCTATGCACCAGACGCTAAGGTTGAAGAAGGGGAATATGTCCGAAGTCGGAAAACGGGACTTTGGAAAAAGTACTGGAAAAATGGAAAGCTGAAAAGCGAAATCACATATACTAGGGGGCGTCCGAATGGAGATTATGTTACTTATTTTGAAAATGGAAATATTGAAGAAAAAAGTACTTGGGGCGGAAATAAGCAGACAGGTAGTTATGAAATGTATTACCCGAATGGACAATTAATGAAAAAGAAAGAGTTCTCTAATGATGGAAAATCGACAGGGAAAGTGGAGTATTTTTATGAAAATGGTCAAAAAGAATTAGAGTTTACAACTGTAGATGGCGTAGAACAGGGAGAAGCAACTTGGTTTTATCCAAATGGAGACGTAAAAATTAAAAAAGACTTTAACGCTGGAGCGGTAACAGCTGAAGAAAATTTTGAAAGAGTCAATCCTGAGTACAAAGATCCTACGCCTAAGAAAGAAATCAAAGGGCCTAAGGCAAGTGGTTCTGAAAATGAAGCTCAAGGAGGTAAATCAGGTAGCCAGATTGTTGATGGCCATCACATCACTTATGATAAAGACAAAAACATACTAATGGAAGGAGAGTTTAAAAATGGAAGACTCTACAATGGAAAACATTACTTATATGATGAATTCGGATTACTTGATCATATAGACATTTATAAAGACGGAGTCTTTGAAGGTAATGGTGTTATCGGAGGAAGTTTTTAATACGTATATATTTAATAAACATTCTATAAAAAATAAAAAGGAGAGCATTAGCTCTCCTTTTTATTTAACAGTAAATGTAAATTTGTTTTGTAAAATATAACTATAAACAACACTAATTACAGTGGTGAGAATTCTTGAGGGAAAAGCAGGTAAGCCAATTAAATCTACAAAAAGTTTCATTAATAAATAGCTAATAATGATGGCCCCCATTGAAACGATAAAATACCTTACAATTTGAATTTTTCCTTTTAAGTTTGACTCTTCAAAAGTAATGTATTTATTCAAAGCAAACCCCGTTAAAAAGGTAATTGGAAATACAATAAATAATGAGGCTATATGTGGACTTAAAACAACAAATCCTAGCTCTAAGTTTTCTTGGTTAATAACAAAGTTAAAAACAATAAAATAGAGGATTAGGTCCAATACCAAATTTCCTCCTCCACAAGCAGCATACCTAAAAGTTTTGAGCGGCATGATTTTCTTAAAAATAGGGAAGTAAAAAAAGTCTATAATAAGAGTGAGCAATTTTACCATATCTGTAGTTTAATCTTGAATAGAGTTAAACAATTTTTCTACTTCGTGTTGAACGTGAGTAGCAAAATCTTCGACTGTTTTATCCTTAAAGTTCTCTGCTAAGATTAAGTCTCCATATTTTACAGTAACTTTTCCTGGGCGTAAACGAAATTTTCCAGATGGGTTCACTTTTCGAGTTCCTTTTATCGCTACAGGTACAACATTGACCATACCTTCTTTGGCAACAATAAAAGCACCTCTTTTAAATTGGTGTATTTTACCATCTTTAGAACGCGTACCTTCAGGAAAAATAACAACGTCTCTCCCTCCTTTAATCAAAGCCCCAGCTTTTTGTAAGCTTTCTTTCGCTTTCATCTTATTTCCCCTGTCTACAAAAATCATCCCCATAGCAGCGGTATATTGACCTAAAAATGGAACCTTTTTGATCTCTTTCTTTGCAATAAAATGCAAATGCTGCTTTGTTTGATTAATAATTGCAGGAATATCAAAATTCGATTGATGATTAGCTGCAAAAATTGCTGGTTCAGTTAATGATAATGCTTTTTCTCTGTCAATGGATTCAACACGAGCTCCAACAATAAAAAGAATGACAGAAGACCATAGCTTTTCAACGATAAAAAAAGCCGCTTTTCGTTGCCTAAAGAGTAGAACAACAAAAACACAAAGAATTAAAAAGATACTCCAAGAAAAGAGAATAATTGTTTGTAAAATGTTAATGATAAACCACATGCCTGCAAATTTAAAATAAAAAACCTCTAATCGATATCGATTAGAGGTTTTTTATAAATTGTATAAGAGTTCTAATTAAGCATTAGCGTTAACAATCTCTTCTGCGTGGTAATCACCAGCATCTAATTTAACTTTTACTTTCTTAAATGTCTCAATTGTGTATTCTACATCTTCTAAACTATGAGATGCAGTAGGTATTAATCTTAATAAAATCATTCCTTTAGGAACAACAGGATAAACCACAATAGAAGTAAATATTCCGTAGTTTTCTCTTAAGTCGTAAGTTAATTTAGTAGCCTCTCCTAAAGTTCCACTTAGCATTACTGGAGTTACACATGAGTTTGTGTTTCCTAAGCTAAATCCAGCCTTTAATAATCCACTTTGTAAAGCATTAACAATTGTCCATAACTTATCTCTTTGCTCAGGAGCTTTTAATAACTCTAACCTTTTGATTGCTCCAACTACCAATGGCATTGGTAAAGACTTTGCAAATACTTGAGAACGCATGTTATAAGATAAGTAATCAATTACATCTTTCTTACTACAAACAAAAGCTCCAATACTAGCCATTGATTTTGCAAATGTTCCTAATAAAACATCAATCTCTTGGTGAACACCTTGCGCCTCTCCAGCACCTTGTCCTTTGTCACCTAAAGTACCAAAACCATGAGCATCATCAACAACCAATCTAAAGTTGTATCCTTCGTTTCTACGTAAGTCAACAATCTCTTTTAATTTTCCTTGATCTCCACTCATTCCAAAAACACCTTCAGTAATCAATAAGATTCCTCCACCTGTTTCTTCAGCAATTTTAGTCGCTCTATCTAATTGAGTTCTACACTTGTCTATATCGTTATGCGGGAAAACAAATCTTTTCCCTTGATGTAAACGAACACCATCAACTAAACAAGCGTGACATTCACTATCGTAAACAATTACGTCGTTTCTAGAAACCAAAGAATCAATTACAGACATAAAACCTTGGTATCCAAAGTTCAGTAAGTAACAAGCTTCCATTTCCATAAAGTCAGCAATGTTATTCTCTAATAATTCGTGTTGAGAAGTTTGTCCCGACATCATTCTTGCTCCCATAGGATATCCTAACCCCCAATCTTTAGCAGCTTGAGCATCAGCTTCTCTTACCTCAGGTAAGTTTGATAAACCTAAATAGTTGTTGATACTCCAAGTCAATACTTCTTTTCCTTGGAATGTCATTCTTGGAGCAATTTCTCCCTCTAGCTTAGGAAAAGTAAAGTAACCATGCGAAGACTTTTGGTGTTGTCCTAATGGTCCTCTGTTCCCTGCTATTCTTTCAAAAATATCCATAATATAATCTATGTTAATCGCTAACGTATTAAAATAATAAACGGCAAAAGTAAACGATTCTCCCTGTTTTTCAAATTTATTGCTCATTTAAATGTTAACGAAGCCCTGTTATTTATGTGTTAATAGGGATTTTTTTGTGTGTTTAAGGGACTGTAATCATCTGTTTTGGGAGTTAAACACTGAATTTCAAGTTTATTAAGTTATGATACCTTAAATTTTTTAGTCCAAGTTCTAGTATAGTGTAAAGAATTTATAGAAATGAATACGTTATACTATTCGTCATCGCCCATGATTTAAATTAGTTCAGATGCGATTTATTACAATTATTTTATAATTTTAGCACTGTTCTAATGCCAATTTTTGAAATTACAAATATACTGGATTCCATTTACGCCTCGAAAAAATGAAAACTAAAACCCATCAGATCAATAATACAACAGTTGTTGAGGTATGGTCAGAAGAATACCTGATCAATAATACGCAAGATGGCATAGACTTGTTAGGTAACCTATATTATCAGGGTTTTGATAATGTCATAATTCATCAAAAGAATATCGTTCCAAGCTTTTTCGAACTGAAAAATCGAATGGCTGGAGAGATCCTTCAAAAATTTTCGACTTACCGAGTTAAGTTGGTTATTGTAGGAAATTTTTCAAACTATAACAGTAAAAGCTTCGATGACTTTATCTATGAAAGTAATAAAGGAAATCAGGTTAACTTTGTAGCATCCATAACAGAAGCATTAGCAAAATATTCAAAGTAGTTTTTTTTGAGGCGTTATTTTAAAGGAAGATGCTTTGTTTTAATACTTATCTTTGTAGGACATAAGCTTAACAAAGTCCAAAAAGTTGAAACAAACAAAAATTATACTGTTGATAACAATCCTTATTCTATTATTTGGAAATAGAGTAGCCAGTCAAAACTTAAGTGATCTTTCCTTTGGTACAGACTCTACTTTTGATGTTGTTACATGGAATATAGAATGGTTCCCTAAAAACGGAGTAGCAACGATTGATTCAGTGAGTAAAATTATTGAAGCAATTGATGTAGATCTGATTGGTGTTCAAGAAATCGATGACTCAACGTTATTTAGGCAAATGATTAATCAGCTGCCAGGGTATGATCTTTTTATGGGAAGTGGTTGGTTTGGAGGCTTAGGATATGTCTATAAAACCAATACAATCAATATTCAAGCACAATACAAAATATATGATACCTCTCCATATTGGAATATTTTTCCTAGATCTCCTTTGGTAATGGAGCTAACTTATATGGGAGAGGAGTTTATTGTAATCAATAATCACTACAAATGTTGTGGGGATGGGATATTAGAGGTTGGAAATACGTCTGATGAAGAGTATAGACGGCACAGAGCTAATTTGTTGCTTAAACAATATCTTGAGGCAAATTTTTCATCCAAGCGAGTGATGGTAATTGGAGACCTTAATGATGTTTTAACAGATCATAATCAAAACAATGTGTTTCGAATATTTTTAAATGATCCAACCAACTATTTGTTTGCAGATATTAACATTGCATCAGGATCTTCGGTAAATTGGTCGTATCCAGGTTGGCCGTCCCATCTCGATCACATTCTAATCTCCAATGAACTCTTTGCTGAGTTTGCAGCAATAGGATCTGGAGTTCAAACAATAAAAGTAGATCATTTTATGTCTGGTGGTTTTGCTGACTATAACCATGATATCTCAGACCATCGACCGGTTGGAATCAAAATTATTGTTATTCCAAATGCATCTGACGTTGTGGAAGAACTAATGCCTGCGGTTACTGTTTTTCCAAATCCAACAACTGAACAAGTATTTCTAGATTTAAAGCAGTTCGAGGGTAAAGTGGAAGTTAAAATTAGAAACTTAAGTGGACAGGTTATTGAATTAAAGGAATATCAAGGAAATTAAATTGTTGAATTAGTTTTGAATAGACCTGCTGGAATATATCTACTAAGTGCTGAATCTGAGCAGCATAAATCTGTGATAAAGTTGATTAAAAAATAAAAGAGAAACTGTAATGACAACTATAATAAAGTAAATGGTTGTCATCATCTCATTATCTTATTACCTCATTACTTTTTACGATCACGATTACGATAATACTCTTTTTCGTAACCCTTGATATTTCTTACTACTTTTTTACTCCATTCAAACTGAATTAACTCTTTTTCTTCGTCTGTCAGTTGCCAGTCGAGGTCACTTTTACGAAGTCTGTCAGTAATAGATTGTAAACATAAAGCAGCAGAAACAGAAATATTATAGCTTTCAGTAAATCCATACATTGGAATACGCATATAAGCATCAGCATGTTCCAAAGCCACGTCTGTTAAGCCTTCTTGTTCAGTACCAAAGAGCAAAGCAATAGGTTGATCAACTGGTAATTCTGGGAGCATAACGTCATCCTTATGCGGAGTTGTTGCAACAATTTTATAGCCTTTAGCTTTCAATTCATTGATACAAGCAACAGTATTCTCCTCTTGTTGGTTGTGGTAATTTAGGTTCAACCATTTTGCAGAGCCAACAGCTATATGAGGATTAACATTGTACTTATTTCTATTCTCAATAATATGGACATCTTGTACACCAAAACAATCACAGCTTCTCAGTACTGCACTTGCATTATGAGGTTGGTAAATATCCTCTAAAACAACTGTTAAGTAACGCGTTCGGTTTTCTAATATTTCTTTAAACTTATTTTGTTTGTTCTCAGAAACAAAACTTAAAATATGTTTGGCAAAAGCTTGATCCATAAATGAGTTGCTAAATATGATTGATTGCAAATATAGTAAATTATATAGCGTTAAGGAGTATTAAAGATTTTTGCTAACGTAGCACTACGATTGATTTTTCCAGTTTCTGTTTCTTCAAATTGCTTCACCCAATATGTCGTTTTAGGAACTTCGTATTTATTTAGTTCTTCAAAACGGATTGAGAATTCATGTTCAGCTTCAATGATGAGGATAATCTTATTTCCTAGTAGCTCGTCAGGTTCAGTTGCAATAAATATTCGATTGTTAGGAATGAGTTGAGCGATTTGTTGTTCTAAAACTTCAGCTTGTATTTTAATCCCACCAGAATTAATCACGTTGTCTTTGCGGCCTTGCCAAATAAATTCAGTGTTCGATAATAATTCTACTTTATCATTGGTAATTAGTTGTTGTTGGGAAAGGTGAGGAGCATTAATAATTAAACAACCATCGGATGTTTGCTCAAAGTTAATAGAAGCAAGAGCTGTATAATGTTGATGTTGATTAAGTTGACGTAAAGCAATATGTGTAATCGTCTCAGTCATTCCAAACGTAGCATAACAATTCGTTTTATAAGCTTTTAACTTATTTTCAAGTCGCTTGTCAACAGGTGCTCCTCCTATGATTAAGGTTGCTATCAAATTAAGTTTTTCAGGATTTTCTCTTAATATAGTATTCACTTGCATAGGAGTCATGGCAGCAAATCGAATGGGGGAAGCGATAGCTTTTAAGGGATTGCTCGATGGAGGTACACTAATCAAATTTATTTCAGCAAATAAAGCTCGAATCAGCATTAATTTACCAGCAATAAAATTGGTGGGAAGACAAAGTAAAGCTGTATCTTCTTTTTTTAGACCAAAATAAGAACATGTCAATTCAGCACTTTTAAGTACTGAATTTTTAGAGAGTTGAATGAGTTTTGGCGTTCCAGTTGATCCAGAAGTGGAGACTGTAATTTGAGAAGAGCTGTTATACCACTCTTCAAGAAAATGTATAATATTTAGTTCTTCAGTAGTTTTGTTGGGAAGTTGAGCTAAATCTTCACTGCAATTGATAGAAATGGTATTAATTGTAAACATTAGTCTTTAATAAAAGATTGAGTATGGCTACCATTAGCAGTAATAGCCTTTAAAATATAAGTTCCTTTTGGTAAATTTGAGGTCAAGATTTTTTTTTCAACAGTACGAAGCATTAATTGCCCATAAATGTCGTAAATCAATACAGTAGCCATACCACTGTAGTTGATATACAAAACATCTTTGGTAGGATTAGGGTATACGCTAAAAGCAGTTGTTAAATTATGTTTTTGTAGGTTCGAAGTAGTACATGATAAATTCATGATGCGTTTCCAAATCTCATTGTGTAAGCCAAATTCAGTATAACTACTGCTTCCTGTATTACCTTGACGAATCATTACCAGGCCATTGTTTGGTGAAATACTAATGTATTGTCCTTGTGATCCTGCAGCTGTATAAACATCAGACGGGGCATCTGGAGATACAAACCCATTGATATATGTTGGAGTACCTGTTGTAACATAACCATTCTGGCCATTTAGCCACCATAAATAACCATAAGAGGGGTTTAAGCTCTGAGAGGGGCTAATCATTTGTTGTAGATAATTAGAATCAGCAAGGATAGTGTCATTATCCCAAATCCCTTTGTTACTCACTAATAACCCATACCTAGCCATATCTCTAGCTTTACTGTAGTAGGTGTTAATTCCAAGAAGATTTATCCAGAATCCCCCCATACCTATAGGCGTTTTAATTCTTGAATTGGTATACAAATTTTGTGTTGTACCCGTAGCATTTTCCAAAACCGCTCTTAGTAGACCATAAGGACCATTATGGTATGCCCATCTTGTTCCAGCAGTACTTACATAAGTCAAACAATTAGGGTTTTCACAGGTGAAATTACTTTCATCCAAACCAGAAGTCATTGTCAATTGGTGCCAAATGGTAATAGAGTCTTCTTGAGGTAAGTTAAGGCTAGTCCAGTTTGAACCTATGTAGTCGGAAGTTTTATCTGTAATAGCTAAGAACCCTTCTTCTTGTGCTTTTCCAATTAGCATTGCTCTTAAACTTTTGGCTGCCGAAAACCATAAAAACGAACTGTCTTGTGTATAGGTCCCAAAATACTGTTCAAGAACAATTTTTCCATCTTTTAATAAAATAAAAGATTTAGAATTTTCAAGCTCTAAATAGTCGTATAAAGCTGTAATACTATCTTCACACCATCCCAAAGAAGTTGGAGAAATAGTATCCCATGTATTACCATTGTTAGGAGGGAAATAGGAATCTTGAGCGGAAGAGAGTTGCCCAGCAATTAGTGCAAGAAAAAAGAAAAAAGGTTTCATGCTATTGATTTAAATTGGTATAGAAATTTAGTGCTTCAACGATCGTTTCAATAGTAGCTGTATGGTTAATAGAACTTTTTCCAATTGCTTCAATAAGTGTAAAGTTAATTTCACGATTTTCGTTCTTTTTATCCTGTAACATTAGAGCTATTAATTGTTGGTGGTCGGTAGGTAATTGTTGGTGTTTAAATAAATCGAGTATTGCTTTAGTGATCTCAGTTAAAGTAGTAGTGTCAATTCGATTTTTTTTGAACGCTATATAACTTTCACATATTATTCCTATAGCAACAGCTTCTCCATGTAGTAACTGGGAAGAAGTATTCATAAAATAACTCTCGATAGCATGACCAATTGTATGACCAAAATTGAGCTTTTTTCTCTCATTTTGTTCAAAAGGATCAGCATTTACGATGGTGTTCTTTAATTGAATAGATGTTTTTATGATGTAATTCCAGTCCCATTCATTTAGAGGAGTATTGACGCAATAGTTCCAGTATTGTTGGTCAAATAAAATACCGTGTTTTAAAACTTCACCAACGCCAGAAGTTAATTCATCTTTAGGTAGAGTCGTTAACATTCTTGAATCGCAAAAAACACCTTTAGGTTCAATAAAAAGTCCGATGTTGTTTTTTAAGCTTAAAAAATTAATCCCTGTTTTTCCCCCAACAGAAGCATCAACCATACTTAACAAAGACGTGGGGATGTTAATAAAATCAATCCCTCTTTTGTAGATGCTTGCAACAAAACCTCCTAAATCTGTAATTACTCCACCTCCTAAATTGACAAAGAGGTCATTTCTATTGAATTGTTGTTCAATTAATTGAGTCCAAATGAATTCGCAAGTTGTAAGTTTTTTTTCTTGTTCACCACTTTTAATGGTAATAATAGTAGGAGAGGTATGTGTAATTAGAGGGGCAACTTTAGGGAGTAAGATGGAAGTGTTTTCATCAACTAAAATAGCAATTTTACGATAGTTCTTTACAATAGATTGGAAAGTCGAATCTTCAATATTTCCTATTTCAACAAAAGCATTTTGAGTCTCGATAAATTCCATTTTACGGATTGATTTGGTGAACATCATTATTTCGTTCGTCAATACGATCTTTTACGATCTTTATTTTATAGGCGAGTTGCATAGCAAAAGGGTCTTTATGTTTTAACCAAGCAATCGACCTTTTATCACCTTGAGCAGCAAGTGCCATAAATTTTAGTAAATCAAATTTGTAATGATTTAGCCAATCCAATGCTTGCTGATCGCCTTCTGCTGCTTTAACTAAAGCTGCTAGGTGTGGATATCCGTTTTTTAGGAGCCATTGTAGAGATTTAACATCATTGGTTAAAGCAAAACAAAACAAACCTAATTCTTGATAACCATTTTTAATTAAAAAGTCTCGAATTTTTGAATTTCCACTTATTGCTTCTCCCCAAGCAACTAAAATTTTATCGCTGTAATTCAATGGTTTAATCGTTGCTTGAATTTTCTCTTTACTTCTAGGAGTGGCTTTATCATTTAAACGGTTAAAAAACATATCTAGGCTTAGGTTTTATTAAAGTATAATAAAAGTAAGAAGAAAATGGTACAGAAAGTAAGATAACAAGGATTTATTTACCAGAACCTTTTAGAACGATAAGAACAGTATAGATTAAAATTTTAAAATCTAAGGCTAATGAACGGTTTTCTACATAAAGGATGTCATACTTTAAACGTTCAATCATTTGCTCAACATTTTCAGCATAGCCATATTTTACTTGCCCCCAAGAGGTGATACCAGGTTTTACTTTTTGTAAATGTTTGTAATGAGGAGCTTGTTTTACAATTTGGTCGATAAAGAATTGTCGTTCAGGTCTTGGACCAACTAAAGACATTTCTCCAATTAACACATTAAAAAATTGAGGAATTTCATCTAAACGTGATTTACGCATAAACTTTCCAATTTTAGTAATTCTTTGGTCAGTAGCACTTGATAATTGAGGTCCTTGTTTTTCGGCATCACTAACCATTGATCGAAATTTATAAATCATAAAAGGCTTACCTTTAATTCCTATACGTTCTTGTTTAAAAAAGATCGTTCCTTTAGAAGTTGATTTGATGATGATAGAAAGAATAAGAAAAACAGGAGAGAGTAAAATTAGAGCAAAAACAGAGGCGAAAATATCAATAACGCGTTTAAAATTTTGTTGCCATATCGGCATTTTATTGGCGTTAATTTCAATTAATAAGGCTCCAAATATTGCGGTTAATTTTACAGATCCCGTTAGAATGTCATACATGTCAGGAATAATCTTAATGATAACATTACATTCATTGAGGTCATTGATGATCTTCTTTAAGTTTTCATGTTCAGAAGATTCGATGGCAATAATAATTTCTTCTATATGATGCTCTTCAATAATGGTTTTAATGTTGTCATATTTTCCATAATATTCAATGGGGGCTTTTAGTAGAGCTCGATCAACACCATTGGTACTTACAAAACCTTTAAAAAGATGACCAGGGTTCTTTTTTAGGCTTGAGACTTCATTGTAAATCGCCAAAGCATTTTCATTTCCTCCTATAATCAACGTAGGAAAGCCGATTAAACCATTGTGGATTTGTTTTACAATTTTAGAAGTAAGAATTAATCTCGGAATAAGTGTTAGTAAAAAATGAAAAGAAAATAAAGCAGTCAAAGAGATATAATAATCTCTATAGCCATTAATTTGATCATCTAAAATCAGAAAGAAAAAAAGGAATAAACACCCAATTAAACTGATAAATAAGGTCTGTCCAAATTCACGTAATCGATATTTTCTGTATACATTTTTATAAGAACCAATAACCATATAGATAGCAACCCAATAAATAGGAACTAATACTAGACCATAGTAAAAATTTGAATCAATATTAATGGCGCTCAATTCAATGTTATACTTTCTAAAGAAATAGAACAATACCCATGAAACCAAAGCAGCAATAAAATCTGCAATAAAAAAGGTGATGATGGTATTTTTTTTCGACAACATTACTAATTCCAGAAAATAACTTTAATATTATCGATATAGATTTTAATATTGTCTGTAGCATCTAAATTTGTTACTCTAAAGTAAATATCAAATTCAGGTGAGGCTGAAAAGAAATTACTGGCGTCAGGCAGATATAAATAAGTTTTGTTCCATGTATTATTGGTAGAGTTCAAGGTAATTAAAGGTGATCGTTCATAAGGATCTCCAGTAATAGCATTGGCAAGAATACCCACTTCTAATTTGTAATTGGAGCTGTAGTTTAATTCTAAATATGCAGGTGTACTGAGGTTGGTAGGCATAGCATTAAAGCTAGGCTCGTTTGTTCTCATTTCGCATTGGTATTGGTCACTATTGAGTGCAATCAAACCAGCACCACCTTCAAAAAGTTCATTGGTGGGTGCAGTTACTCTAATTATTGTTGTGTCACTTTGGTGAGGGTTTAACTTAAAACTAGGGTCTTCAAAATCTTCCACCCAAATTAATGCATCATCTACATAATTGACTACAGGTTCTACGGTATAGGTAGAGTCAGCTTTTAAATCTTGATGGTAGGTAAAATGTGTAAAAAATGGATATTTTTTTCGGTCTACTGAAATTCCATTTCTTTTGATTCCTGCAAAAATTTTAATTTCTCTTTGTCCAACCTTAGTAATAGGCACGGTTGTAGGTAAGTCGAATGTCCCTATTAATTCATCGTCAACATAAACCCATGCATCAACAATCTTATGGCTATTGGTACCTTCAGAAGAAGCGGTAGTGTTCAATTCAATAGTGTCTATTTTTAAGAAAGCAGGGCGTTGTTCAGCCTTGTCGAACTTGCTACAGGCACTAAAAAAAACTACAATAAGGAATAACGGTATTAATAATTTCATAAACAACTTTCCTTTTACAACTATCCTTCCATCTTTTTATTGTCGATTTTTATAAAAGTTTTTAACCAAATCGCATTACGGATTGCAAATCAACACAAAATTTTCAAAAACTTGGGCAATGTAAAGCTTATTTTTATAAAAAATAGCCCCAGAAGCAGCCGAAATTTGTTGGCCTTCATTACTGTAAATTACTTTTTTACTTTTATTGTCGAGGTTAAGTTCGTATATCACACTAGGAGAAAGATTGTCTCTATCTCTATAATGTTTAAGAAAACGGTTGAACTTCGGATGGGAAGAAACGAGTAATTGATCAGCTGTTCCATATAAATTATCGCCTCCTTTAATTTTAAAAAGAGATTGCTTTTTATAGTTTTTTGCTATGTCATAACTGATTATTTTTCCACTTAAAGTTGTACTGATGATAATTTGATTACCAATTTTTATGACCCCATTGGGTGCGTTGAGGTGCTTGTCAATTACAGTAAATCGTCCAGCATTGTAGGCAACAAGTTTACCTGTGAAATATTTATAATGTGTAATGTAAAAATCGTTTTCGCTAGTCGCGTAAATATCATTTGGAAAGTGGATAACCTTGTCTTTAATAATATCAGTAATGATGATGGAGTCTTGGGAAAGCTGGCCTTTTAAAACAACAGATTGTTTGGGGTAAGAATGACTAATGATAAAAATAGTATTTTTATAAACAGAGATTCCATGCGGATGAAATGGAATAGAGTCTTTCGGGAACTTTAAGAATAGTTCTTGTGTTTGTTGAGTTGAAAAATCATAAGAAAGTATTTTTCCGCTAGATTGTGCAACTCTTCTTTCGTCACAAGAGATAATTAGTCTTGGTGAAGTAGAAGAGGAGTCAATATCAATATCTTCTGGTCCATCAAAAGTCTCAATAGAAGAGTAGGAAGAATAAGAAACTGCTTGAGGCGGGAGTGTTTTACATTTTGAAAAAAAGAAAGCACTAAAAGCCAAAAAGCCAATTGTTAGTATATTATTGTTCATTAAACTGCGTGTCATATAACTTCTTATAGTACCCATTGTTTTTAATTAGTTCGTGATGGTTGCCAATTTCCTTAATTTCACCTTTCTCCAGGACAATTATTTTAGTCGCTTTTTTTATCGTAGACAAACGGTGTGCAATAATAATGGAAGTTCTACCCTCGGTTAGTTTGTCAATAGCATTTTGAATCATTTCTTCAGATTCAGAATCGATGGAAGAAGTTGCTTCATCCAAAATTAAAATAGTAGGATTGTATACATAAGCTCTTAAAAAAGAAATTAATTGACGCTGCCCTACAGAAAGCATACCACCGCCTTCTTTTACATTAAAATCATAAGCATTGGGTAAGTTCATAATAAATTGGTGAGTACCAACTAACTTTGATGCAGCAATGACTTCTTCTTTAGAAATGTTGGGATTACCCAAGGTAATGTTATTAAAGATAGAATCAGAGTAAAGAAAAACTTCTTGTAAAACCACAGCAATTTGCGTTCTAATGGTGTTGCTATCAATCGTTCTTAAATCAGAACCATCAATTAATATTTCTCCTTTTTGATACTCATAGAAGCGACTTAATAAATTGATGATCGACGATTTTCCTGCTCCAGTAGCACCTACAATAGCTACAGTTTCCCCTTTGTTAACACTAAAAGTAATATCTTTTAACACATAATTAGGAGAGTTGTAGGCAAACCATAAGTTCTTGAATTCAATGGTTTGGTTAAAATCAACAGTTTCCTTAGAGGAGGTAGGATTATGAATAAATTCTTGCGTGTCAAGAAGATTAAAAACACGTTCAGCGCCAACCAAGCCCATTTGTAAAGTATTAAACTTATCAGCTAACATCCTAATTGGTCGGTAAAGCATGTGTACAAATAAAATAAATGAAGTTAAATCAGTAATGATTTCCTGAATATTAGCATTGGGTTCATTGATTTGGAATAAACTATAAAAAATAAGCAAAGCAATCGATAACGCACTGAGGTTTTCAACTACAGGAAAAAAGATAGAATAAGCCCAAACAGATTTGATGTGTGCTGCTCGATGTTTTTGGTTAATCGCTTCAAACTTCTCGATTTCAATGGCTTCGCGATTAAAAATTTTGACAATATTGATTCCTGTTATGTGCTCTTGTACATAAGTATTTAGTTTCGAGACTTCATTTCGTACATCTTGGAAAGCCTTTTTGATAGCGTTTTTAAAAATTTTTGTAGCCCATAACAGTAAAGGTATAGGTATGATGACAATTAGTGTTAGCTCCCAATTTAAATATAACATCGTACCAATCACAAAAATGATGGTTAGAATGTCTCCGATAATCATAATAAAACCTTGAGAAAAAATATCTGCAATGGTTTCAATGTCACTAATGACGCGAGTAACTAATCTTCCTAAAGGTGTGTTGTCAAAAAAATGCAACTTTAATTGGGTAATGTGACTAAATACTTGATTTCTGATATCTCTAATTACATTTTGTCCTAATTCTTGAGAAATATAAGCCCTGTAATAACTGCCTATGGCTTCTATGATAAGGAGTCCTACTACAATTAAAGTCCCTATAAGTAATCCCTCTTTATCCTTGTTTGCAACATATTGACCAACCAACTCTCCTATGATTTTGGGCCTGAAAATACTAATAACAGCTAGGAATAATGTTAGAAATAACGCCCAATAAAATTTGCCGTTATATGGGGTCATATAACCTAATATTCGTTTGAATAATTTAAAGTTTAAAATTTTATTTCCCCCTTTCTCCATTCAGAATAAATTAATAGCGCAAATGTAAAGATAATCTAACTTTTATGTGGTTTATAAATGGTAAAATGTTAAAGGTTAGTTAACGAATTCAATTGTTTGTCAACAAAAATCAAGAATTTACCCAATATTTTCAAAATCAATTTGTTTTATATGCAGATATATATAAATTTGTATGATTATGAACAGGTTTTTTGTCTTAATATTATTTTTGTTCACTTTGTCTGGTGTTGTCTTAGGACAGGTTGGTACAGGTTTTTATAAGTCCGATATAGGATTTAGAGTTGGAGCTGCTAACTATTTGGGTGAAATTGGAGGAAAAGAGAAAACAAGAAGAGACTTTGTATGGGATATGAAAATTCCTCAAACAAGAACTTCAACAAGTTTATTTGGTAGATATAAGTTTAACGATTATGTAGCAGTAAACATGGCCCTTAACTACAATAGAATTAAGGGTGATGATAACCTATCAACTAATCCTGGAAGGGTAAATAGAAATTTACGTTTTGTAAATAATCTTTTTGACTTTACAACACGTTCTGAAGGATATTTTTACAAAATCAATGATGTAGGAAATAGAGGAAGATATTATGTGTCTTTTGAAGCTTATGGACATTTAGGGGTTTCTGCTTTCTATTCGAATCCAAAAGGAAGTTTGGATGGATCGAATTGGGTGCCTTTAGCTCCTCTTCAAACTGAGGGGGTTGATTATAAACAGTTTGGTGTAGGAATTCCAGCAGGACTAGGGTTTTATTTTACAGTAAAAAGAAAACACCGTATAGGTTGGGATTTAACATGGGTAACTACTTTTACCGATTATTTAGATGACATTAGTAATGTCTATGTTGATCCTGCTTCATTAGGCTCTTCAGCAGCAGTAGAGTTAGCTAATCAAACCGCTGCCGTGACTTCAGATCCAGGAATTATAGCAAGTTACGCACCGCCGTCAGAAAATAATAACGGAAAAAGAGGAGATCCTACCCATAACGATTCGTACATGTATATGAATTTATCTTATTCTTATGTGTTGAAAGGTAGATATAAAGGGAATTTCTCTACTGGAAAGTATGGAAGTAAGAGACGTAAACGTAAAACTGTCAGAAAAGAAAGAGTTAAGCTTTAATAATATCTAAAAAGGAAGTTGAAAGACTTCCTTTTTTTTTGAATTCACCTATGAAACTCATTATCTATTGTATTGTACTGTTACCTATTTTGTCGTGTAGTGTAGAAGATGTTAATAATGAAATGATAGTTTCTGAAACTAGATCGAAATCCATGAAAGAATTGAAAAAGTTTAGTGTAGCTTTTTATAATGTTGAAAATTTGTTTGATACTGAAGATGATCCATTGACTAGTGATGATGATTTTACTCCAGATGGAGCAAAAGAATGGAATGAAGAAAGGTATAGGAAAAAAATTAAGAACATTAGTGCTGTTATCAAAGGGATAGATGATAAACTACCATTGTTTGTTGGGTTGTGCGAAGTAGAAAATGAGAAAGTATTGAAAGATCTGACGCTAACTGAAAAATTAAGAAAAGCAAATTATAAAATTGTACATTATGATAGCCCCGATACCAGAGGAATTGATGTTGGGTTAATCTACAAAAGCGATTATTTTAGTGTTCTTGAGACAGCTTCTTTAGAGGTCTTTTTTGAGGATACACCTGAGGTGCTCACCAGAGACATTTTATACGTAAAAGGGGAGTTAAACAATGAAATTATTCATTTGTTTGTAAACCATTGGTCGTCGAGAAGAAAAGGAGAGAAAGAAACGGAATATAAACGAATTACAGCAGCTGAGGTCTTAAAGAGTAAGATAGAAGCTATTCAAGAGGAGGAGCGTAAAGCAAAGATTTTAATCATGGGTGATTTTAATGATTATCCAATGAATAGAAGTATTAAAGACGTGCTAGAAGCAAGTCTTCAACCTGAGTCTGATGAATTTTATAATTTAGCAACTCGACTAGATCAAAAGGAAGAAGGTACGCACTTTTATGACGATGAATGGGGAATGTTAGATCAAATGATGATTTCTAATAGCTGGTTAAGCTCAAAGAAAGGTAATGTTCTGAAAAAGAAAACAGTTAAGGTTTATAAAGACGATGCTGTTTTGTTTCATCATAAAAAATTCGGAGGAATTCCTAATAAAACTTATGGAGGAGATCAGTATTATGGAGGGTTTTCAGATCATTTAGCGATTTATTTAGAGTTTGAATTAAAAAAGTAATTGATGTATAGAATTGGATTGTTGTTGGGTGCAATACTATTTTTGGGAAGTTGTACCAAAGAGAAAGCATTAGAGTATATTCCTGATGATTGTGGTGAAGTTAGTTATTCAGCGCAAATAGCACCGTTGATCCAACAATCTTGCGCAACAAATTTAGGCCCTGGCACAGGTTGTCATGATGCTTGGATATTGGAGTATGAAAACCTTGCCGCTCCAATAGATAATGGAACATTTTGGAGTACAATTGAAACAGGCTATATGCCTAAAATCCCTAATTCTTTTGGAATAGAAGAGTTAACGGAGGATGAAAAAGAGTTGTTTAGGTGTTGGATAAAGCAAGGAGCCCTCAATAATTAGAGGACTTCTTCTCCATTTAAAAAGATGCGACTAATTTTATTGTTTCCAAAATAGTAAGGTAAAATAGCCATACTTTCAATAGGTTCGGTAATGAAAAAATTGGCTTTTTTACCAATCGTAATACTACCTAATTCGGAGCTTACTTCCATAGCATGAGCGCTATTAATCGTAGCAGCGTTGATTGCTTCTTCTGGAGTTAACTTCATTTTTATACAAGCTAAGGACACCACAAAATTCATATTTCCAGATGGAGTAGAACCAGGGTTGTAATCTGTTGCTAATGCTATGGGTAGGTTAGCATTAATCAAATCCCTGGCAGGAGCATAAGGAATACTTAAGAAAAATGAGCAAGAAGGTAATAATGTAGGTATAGTTGAACTCTTACCCAAATCATGGATATCTTCAGCTGTCATTACTTCTAAGTGATCCACAGATAAGGCTTGGTTAGCAATACCAGTTTGAAGTCCGCCGATAGAAGTGAATTGATTAACATGAATTTTAGGTTTTAAACCGATAGCAATTCCAGCTTTTAAAATAAGATCTGTTTCTTCTGGAGTATAATAATTTGTCTCACAGAAAACATCTATAAAGTCAGCAAGGTTTTCTTTTTGAATAATTGGTAGCATCTCTTCGATGATTAAGCGAATGTAGTCACTTCTATTTTCTTTGTAAGCTGTAGGTATAGCGTGAGCTCCTAAGAAAGTTGCTTTAATCGTTAAATTGGAAGCTTGTTTTAGTTTTTTGATGACCCTTAGAGATTTTAATTCGCCTTCTAAACTCAGCCCATATCCACTTTTGATTTCAACAGCACCAGTTCCTAGTTTTTCAATTTCTTTGATTCGCAATAAAGCATCATTAAAAAGCTCAGCTTCGTCTTTTTCAGAAAGTTTTTTGGCAGAATTAAGTATTCCACCGCCTTTCAAAGCAATCTCCTCATAAGTTAGGCCATTGATGCGATCTACAAATTCTGATTCTCGAGATTTTGCAAAAACTAAATGGGTGTGAGAATCACACCAACTAGGAAATAACATGCCATTTTTAGCATCTAGTACATTAGTTTGATCAGATTCTTGGAATGTTAGGTCTTCCATTTTCCCGTAATCAGCAATGATTCCATCAGTGATTTTCAAATAGGCACTATCAATACTTACTATGTTTTTTAATTCTTCTCCTTTTAAAAATCTTTTGTCTTGGGGTAAAATCCCGTTAAGTTGTTTGATATTAGTGATGTAAGTCGTGCTCATACTTCTGTTTGTTGAAATTTTTAGTTAAAAATACAGAACTAAATTTACTTTAGTCTAAAATGAGTTAAAAAAACGTTATTCAAGTGTGATTTAACAAATGGTTTGTATATTTTTGTAATGATGGAAAATTTAAGTATTGAGAAGACAATAAAAACTCCAAAAATATTTTTTGATTATCAAAAAGGAGAATTGTTAATAGAGGGGATTTCTATTCCAGAAAACACAGTAGATTTTTATAAGGATGTGCTTAAATGGGTAGAAAGTTATCAAGAAAATCCTAAACCAAAAACGGAATTAGTCTTAAAACTAGAATATTTTAATACAAGTACATCTGTCGTCTTATTAAATATTTTCAAACTTTTTAGTCAAATTCAAAATTCGGATTTAAAGATTGTCTGGTTTTATGAAGAAGATGATGTAGAAATGGAAGAAGTGGGAGAGGATTATCAGAATATTGTAAAGATCCCTTTTGAGTTAGTTTCTATTGAAAGTTTTTAAGGAAATCATTTGTTAAAAATTAGTTAATCCGTTTATCTTTTCATAAATTTATCAAACTATGAAGAGGTTTTTTGTTTTTGCCATATTTTATCTTTTGATTTGGTCCTCTGTTTATGCTCAGGGACAAATACATAGATGGGATTGGTATCAAGAAGCAGATTCTTCCAATTACCAAGTAGTACATGATATTGCGATTGATTCAGCAAGG
Organism: Flavobacteriales bacterium; assembly: GCA_025210295.1. Taxonomy (NCBI): domain Bacteria; kingdom Pseudomonadati; phylum Bacteroidota; class Flavobacteriia; order Flavobacteriales; species Flavobacteriales bacterium. Next base: position 52,432 of record JAOASC010000045.1, read on the forward strand.
AATTGTGTATATGCAGTTGGTGGTTTTGAGGATGATTTATCCAGTAATTTTGGGGGAGTTTCCGCAAGAGGAGGAAAAGATGGTTTTGTTGCGAAGTTTAATTTGCAAGGAAACTTGATTTGGTCATTCGGGATTGGTGGTCCTGGGAGTGAAGATGAAGAGGTGTTGAGTATTGACGTAGATCCAACTGATGGGAGTATATATATAGGGGGGTATGCAGGAAATCATTATATCAATTTTAGAGGTACAGGTTCTGGAAGCGGAGGGACAAGCGTTGCTCAAGTTTGGGGAGGTACAGATGCTTTTATAGCTGCTTATCGAGGAGATGGCCGACTTAAGTGGGCTCAACGAGATGGAAGTACCAGTGATGATGTTTGTAATGATGTTGTTGTTGATCCTTCTTCCAATGGCGTGGCATATACAGGAAGCTTTATTAGTGTGATGGAGTTGAATACTGAAAATCTTAATATGGGAGATAGTGATGGAGATGAACACCTATTTATAGCTAAAAGAAAGAAAAGTAATGGAGATGGAATTTGGAGGGGGTATTCCCGTTCTCAGGGCGGTGATTTTCAAAGGGGAATTGGGCTAACCAGAGATGCTAATTATCTATATCTTTTAGGAGAATATAATGGAGATGCAACCAATGGGTTAAGGCTAGTTATTGAAGAAATAACAGGGAATTATCCCATAATAGGAGGTACGGTCAATATCTATGGTGGTAGATATACATCTTCGTTGTTAATTGACCCGAGTATGTCTACTCAAAGTATCTTTTATGCAAGGGTAAAAGATAGTGATGGAGAGATAGAGGCTTCAAATTCATGGTTGTATAATATTTATAGTGATGGAACGGATTATGCAGGTGATATCGCATATAGGAGTAATAATTTATTCATTAGTGGTAGTGTAGGTAATAATGCGTTTTTTAAAGGGCTTTCGAATAATCCCAACATTGTTGGAAATGAGTGTTTTGTTTCAAAACATAGTGTGAGTTCAGGGGATGCTATAAATAAAGTAGATGAGCCTAATTTAACAGCTTCTTTTGCAATCATGAATACCATTAGTTTTAACAGTAATTATGTTATTGTTGGAGGAGGAACTGATGGAACCATTCGATTTGATGGAAATGCTAACAATGATTTGGTGCCGCCAAATGGCAGAGATGAAGGTTTTGTTGTTTTTTATGATCAAAACTTAAACTTTGTTGAAAGACAAAAAGTGAGTGGAAATGGAACGAATGAGGTGAATGCAGTATCAGGTTGGAGAAAACATGCATTTGTTGGTGGAGCTTTTGGAGGTACAGCCAATTTAGATGATGATGGAACAATGACAGGACAAGATGATGAGTCTGGCTTTGTTAGTCTCTTAAAGCATCGAGATTGTACCCCTCAATTTGGATATGGAATGGATAGTGTGTGTCAAGAATCTCCTGTATTGACAGTTAGCTATAACGATCCCGTTGGAGTATTCTCTCAAATAGGAAATGGTTTAACACTTGATTCACAAACAGGAGAAATTGATCCGTTTAGCAGTGTCGGTAACTCTAATAATCAAATCGTATATACGACTTTTATAGGGTGTTCTGATACAGTAGCGTTACATATAGAAGGAAGCACAAGTCCTAGTTTTAATAATCCACCAATTAATGATACTGTTTATACTGATAATGGGGTTTGTGGGACGAACTATGCATACCCTAGTTTAGAAGCTGTTCCCGATTGTGGAGAGGATACAATATTTCAAATAGATGGTTCTAATCTGACATCAGGGAGTTTCTTTCAAATGGGATCTACCTTACAATCTTGGGTGGTTGCTGATTATTATAATCCTAACGATACTGCCAATTTTATCATTACAGTGGTTGATAATATTGAACCAGAAATTAGCTTTAGCGATGATACGGTATATTTTTATGCAGATGCCAATTCTTGTGAGGCTATTGTGGATGTAGAATCCCTGTTGGTGTTCACCGATAATTGTAATATTGATACCGTATTACAAGTTGGAGATTTAACATATTTGAATGGTACAAGCTTTAGTGTTAGAGATGCAGCATATAAACTAACTTATAAAGTGCTAGATGCTTCCAATAATTCAGACTCTGCTTCAATAATTGTTTATGTAAGGGATACCATAAATCCTGTTATTAATAATTGTATTGCTACAGATACTACGGTCTATTTAACTGCTAATGAATGTGAAAAGGAAATGTTATTTAGTAATATCTCAGCTACTGATGCATGTGGGATTGATAATACTTCTTGGGTCCCTCAGTCAACAATGTTTTCGGTAGGAACTACAGCTGTTACTTATACAGCAACTGATGTGAATCAACGAGTGTCTACTTGTTCTTTTAATGTAATTGTTGTAGATAATGCACCGCCAGAAATTTATAATTGTATAGCTACTGATACGACAGTATATTTAACAGCAAGTGAATGTGAAAAAGAAGTGTTGTTTAATAATATTACAACTTATGATCCATGTGGCCCAACAACAAATACTTGGCAAGGGGTTCCTGCAAATAACTTATTTCCATTGGATACAACAGAAGTAACTTATATCGTTGTTGGAGGGAATCAGGATTCTTCAACTTGTACTTTTGATGTCATCATCATAGATACGTTGTCGCCTACTTTTGATAACTGCTTTTCTGATACTACTATATATGCGAATATGGGAGAGTGTAGTCAAGTGTTTAATACCCCAGATTTAGGAGTCAATGAATATTGTGGGTTGAGTGGAGGAGCTTTAATGCAAATAGATACAAGTGGTTATGAATCAGGCGATGAATTTCCTGTGGGAAGTGTATTGTTAGTTTATCAAGCCACTGATTTAAGTAATAATGTCGCAACTTGTAGTTTAACTGTTGAGGTACAAGAAGTCCCAGATCAAACAGCTTTTAATGTAACAACTCCTGTTGGTTTATGTTTAAATGGAGACACTATAATTCAATTAGATGAATGTTTAAATTTAAACAGTAATCATGGTGGGGATTTTTATGTGAATGGAACATTGACTTCAGCTGATTACCAACCAAGTGCGCAAGGCACTGAGGATGTAATTACATATATCTATGGGACTGGAGCTTGCATTGATACAATAGAGCATGTTATTGCATTACATCAACTCACTGCTAATGCAGGTGAAGAAGACTCAATTTGTGGATTATCTTATGAGTTAGCAGCTATTCCAGGAGGGAATACGCAAACCAATTATTGGATGGGAGAGAGTGCGGTCTCATTTAGTAACAACCAACATAATGCAAATGTTACAGTAAGTGAAGGAGGGGTTTATTATTTTTATTGGGTTGCTCAACAAGATCAATGTGTTGTTAGCGATTCTGTACAAATAATATTTTACCAACAACCTACAGCAGATGCAGGTGAAAATCAAGTAGTGGAAATCAATGAGGTAGATTTAGATGCAAGGCTAGATTATGGTGTCGGAACTTGGATTGTAGATGAGTCAGAAGGAATGATAGAAGATTCAACATTGTATAATAGCCATGTAGATGATCTAAATTTAGGGTTAAATACTTTCATTTGGGTGGTAACCAATGGGGTTTGCCCGTCAGATTCGGCAACAGTTAGAATTTTTTATGATATGTTGACAATCCCTAATGCATTTACACCTAATGGAGATGGAGTCAATGACGAGTTTAGAATAAAAGGGTTTGAATTGTATTCAGATGCTAAAATAACAATAATGGATAGATGGGGAGAGGTTCTTTTTATTACTGATGAATCCAATGAGGCCTGGAATGGAACTTATGAAGGTAAGGACGTAGTGGAAGATACTTATTTTTATATTCTTTATATCAATGAAAAAGAATATACAGGCTATATAGAGCTGAGAAGGTAGTGAAGGTAATCAAACAACATATAGTCTTTTGGGTGTTAATACTTTCTTTTCAAGGTATATATAGTCAGTATTTGCCTTTGATGAATGGTTACTTTAAAACAAATCAATTTATCAATCCTGCTTCAGCTGGGGTAAATGATCATATGGTTGCTTATACTGGGATTCGAAAACAATGGGTAAGGATAAAAGGAGCTCCATCTACTCAAATGTTTGCATTTGATAGTCCATTAACAAAACAAAGAATAGGGTTAGGAGGGGTGTTTTATCGAGATAAAGTAGGAGCTACAGTAACCAATGGTTTGCAGTTTAATTATTCTTATAGAATCAGAGTCTCGAGGAAAATGCGTTTAGCTTTTGGGGCAGATGCAGGGCTTGAAACAAGTAGGTTTAATGTGAATGAACTTGAATTAATAGATGCAGCTGATCAAACGTTTGCTGATGAATATAGTCGAGTGAATAAACTAAAGTTGGGAGCAGGAGTAATGTTGTATGATAAAAAAATAACCATTGGATTGTCAATGAATGATGCTGTAAAGTCCTCAGGTTTTGGAAATTTAATCGCTTACTTACAATACAAAAAGAAAGTGAATAGAGAGTGGAGTTATACTCCGGGAATTTTGGTGAAAATGAATACTTTATTAATAAAACAAGCAGAGTTTTCCGTATTAACTTCGTATAAGCAACAATTTTCCTTAAATTTGGGGCTTAGAACAAATGGCAGCATTCTTGCAGGTGTAGGATTTAACCCAACTAGCCAATTGTTGGTTTTATATAGTTACGACTATATTGCTGGGAGATTAAGAAGTTACACATCTGGTTCTCACGAACTAACGTTAAAATATGATTTTGTACAAAAATATAAAACATCGTCTCATAGATCCTTTTAAGGTATTGTTTGTATTGACTTTTGTATTTAGTCTCAATAATTATTTTTCACAAAAAATTTCTATAAAACAGGTCAAAGTCAATGATTTTGAAGAGTCCTCTTTTGCTCCTTTTGTAAAAGATGGATGGCTTTATTTTTCATCTAATAAAAAAAGGTCATCATTAACCTCTATTCAAACAGAAGATGGAGAGTTATTCTTTGATCTTTATAAAGCTGAGATTAAAGAGCAAAATAAATTAAAAGCGAAGCACATTTCATTAGGAGATTCTGTCAATAGGATGTTTAATGAAACATCAAGTTGTATTCATGGGAATACCCTCTATTTTTCATCCAATTCATTTGGAGAAGTTAAAAAGAAAAAAATCGGTAAATATGGTATTTTTCTTTATAATCTAGATTCTACCTCTAATCAGGCTATCCAAGCTTTTAAATACAATGATAAACATTTTAACGTTGCTCATCCTACCATCAATGAAGATGGGACAATGTTGGTGTTTAGTTCTGATAATATTGCAGGAGAAGGAAAGTCCGATTTATATTTTTGTAAGTATGTAGACGGAGAATGGGCTACACCTCAAAATTTAGGAATTAATATCAATACCGAGGAAATGGAAACTTTCCCAAGTTTACAAGGAAGAACCCTTTATTTTTCTTCTGATAGAAAAAATGGTAAAGGTGGGCTGGATATTTATGCTTCTATTTTTGATGGAAAATCTTGGTCTGTTCCCAAACTTTTGCCAGAGCCAATAAATACTAAGTATGATGACTTTGGTTATACGTTAAATCCTGACTTTAAGAGTGGTTATTTCTCATCAAATCGAACCAAAAAAAGAGATGGGATTTTTTACTTTGAATACGATATTCCTGTAGTCAATGAATTTTACCAACAAGAACTGTATTTCTGTTATACTTTTGAAGAAACTGAAATGGAAGAAACAGATTCTCTCAAGTTTCAATGGGATTTAGGAGATGGTACTTTACAGAAAGGTAGATTAGCCGATCATTGTTTTTCTGATACAGGAACTTATAATATAGAAATGTCTGTTATTGATAAATATACTGGTACGATATTTGAAAATGTGTCATCATATCAAATTATCATTGATGCTCATAATCAGCCTGTAATTGATTTGGAAGATATAAAACCTGGAGTGGTAAAAGTTTTTGTGAATAAGAAATGGAGCAACCAACAATTTACAGACTATTACTGGATTGTAGATGGCGATTTTGTTTTTGCAGATGAATTAACTTTAAAGTTTAAGGATAAGTCAGAAATAAATGTTAAATTGGTGATTTGGGATAAAGAAAGCCCAGAATCAGTAACAGGTGTTGAGCGAATAGTGTACAAATAAATTGGAAATGAGAAAATTAAATTTACTTATTATTTTTGTGGTTATAACGCTTTTAGAAGCTTATGCTCAGCCAGTACCAGCAGCAGAAGAAAATATCCCTTTTTTAGTGACTTTCGGAAATAAAGCTAAAACGTCATACGGCGATGATGATTTTAGACAAATATTTTATTTTTCAATTCCAAAAGACTATAGAAAGCCTTTTTACATTAGAATATTTGATCCCAATATAGGAGGTGAACATGATGAAATTATTGGAGATCCTAATACGAAAACAAAATACTCCGTATATGGAGGAAAAGGGTGTATTTCCAACCGAAATCAAAGAAGTGGAGCTCATGGTAACTTATTAGGTAGCAAAACTTTTGATTCAAAGTTAACTTATGATGATAAGTGGTATACGTTTGGACCCTTTAACCCATCTCAAGGGGAATACGTTGCCAAATATTATGGAAACGTTTTTAAGATTATCGCTCAAGGAACTGAGGGGAATGATGGGAATCTTTACCGTTATTACCTTAGTACATCTCCAACGAAGAATACACCTATTGATGGTGGGAATGCTTTTACTTTTTTCTACACCTTTAGATTACATGCAGATGCTAATCAAGTCTCACACATTTATCCTTATGTCGATAATGAAGTAATTTCAATTACACAAACCAATTTTGATTGGGATAGCGATGGATCGATAAAATTGTATTCTGTAGCTACAATGGCCAAAAGTTTAGCAGTATCAGCAGATGATAAATCTGCTTCTAGTGAGTATTTTGTGAAAAAATCGGAAAAAGGAACATCGTTAGATATCCAGTTTCAAAAGCGGAAAACCAATACGTTAGACAACAATAATGTAGTCTTTTATATCAGGAATAATTACGGAGAAGCAATGCCTTTCTATACCGTTCCTATAGGGGGAGTTCCTAAATTTAAAGGAAATACTAAGGTTACGGTTCAACGGAGAAGATAAAATGAAAAAGAGACTATTATTCTATATTCTTATACTAATTAAATTTGCTGGTTTTTCTCAAGAGTACAAATTTAATTCTTATGGTCAGGAGCAAGGGCTTACTGACCTGTTTATTTATACAATAGATCAGGCAGATAATGGATACTTAATGGTAGGAACCAGTCAAGGAATTGGTTTCTATGATGGAGGACACTTCGAAATGAAAACCACTGAAGATAATTTAGTAGATAATCAAATCAGTGCCAGTTTTAAGGATTCTAAAGGAGCCATTTGGTATGGACATACACAAGGAGGAGTCAGTAAATATATCAATGAAGAGTTTGAAGTCGTTCATCCAGGTGAAGGCATTAACTCTATGATCAATGGTATTCAAGAAGACAGTAAAGGGAATATCTGGTTTTCCACACAACAATTTGGTTTATTTACCATTAATGAAAATAGGAAAACAGTATTTTTTAATGAAAAGTTTGAGGGGAGAAATATTACGACACTTTATATCGATGAAAATGATTACTTGTTTGTTGGATTTGATGAAAAACTGGAGGTGTATCGCTTTGTAGATGGTAAAAAAGGAAAAGTACTCAGTAAAATTCAAAACATCAATGATCTAGAGGGGCAGGTCAATAAGATTATACCTTTAGAAAATGGAAGGATGATTGTTGCCACACGTTCAGGACTGTATGCTGTTGATCAAAAAGAAAAAATATTTGTTGTTACACCAATTAAAATTTCAAACCTAGAAGAAGAGTTGAATATCAAAGATATCTATATCAATTCAGGAAGACTGTGGATAAGTACCTATGGAAGTGGTGTTTTAAGAACTATTTTAACAAATAATAATTGTTTTGTTTCAGAAATTTATACCAACCAAAATGGTTTAAAAGGAGATGATAATATTGAAATTACTTTTATTGATAGAGAAGGTGTACTTTGGTTAGGAACGGCTGGAGATGGACTTTTTTCTAAAGAAGATAATTTATTTACGTTTTACTTTAGAGACAAGGTTGAAGAAAACGAAATTAAATATTTGGATGTAACCGATACTGAAGTGTGGGTTGCTCAAAATGATGGCTTAAACTGTTATGACAAGCAGTATGGAAAGTTGAAATATCAATTTAATTCAGAAAATAGCGGATTACCTCAAGGAAATATTTTGTGTTTTAATTTTGTAAAGGACTCCATTATATTAGTAGGATTTGAAACTTTAGGGCTTTACTATAAATTTGTTGACCAGGAGCAGTTCTATAAGTTTGACCTCTCAGATGATGTCTTGTCAAGGCAAGTTACCGCTATTGCTGTAGGAGAAAATTATGTATGGGTTGGGACGCAAAATGGTGTCTTTAGAGTGAGTATAGCAGATAGAGAAATCAAAAGCTTTAGCATGGGGGATGGATTGTCCCATAATTCAATTCAAAGCTTATTGGTTGGTCAAAATAACGAACTTTATATTGGTTCAAAAAGCGCATTCTTAAATATCATAGAAGAAGATGAGGTCTTTAAAATTCCTTTTAGAATCAGTGAAGAAGAAGAGTTTGTTTCGGTGAGTGTCTCAAAAATAATAGAAAGTAATAGCGGTAATATCTGGATCAGTACACATGGTCAGGGAATATTTTGTTTTGCAGATACCATTATTAAACATTACGATACCAGAGATGGGCTTTTTAGTAACTATTGTTATGGAGTAGCTTATGATGATAAGGGAAAAATATGGGTAAGTCACGATGGTGGTTTAAGTAGCATTGATTTGAATGCAGATAAAGTGGATGTTTATAATAAAAGGTATGGTTTAAATACCCGATTTTCAGTGTCAGCAATTGATTTCTTAGCTAATGAAGTTTGGTTTGGAACCCAAAATGGTGTGGTGCGTTACAATTCAAAAGAGGCATTGAAAAATAGTATGCCTCCAATTACTTCTTTTAGTCAAGTCGTGATTAATGATGATGTCATGGCTGGTATAATTCGCGATACAATGCTGCCTTTTAATGAACACGATTTAGAATTTCATTATAAGGGGATAAGTTTAAAAAATTCACTGGGACTAAAGTATAAATGCATTCTGGAAGGTTATGACGATGATTGGTCAGAATTTACTGAAGATAAAGTAAGAAAGTATACCAAAGTAAGAGAGGGAAATTATGTTTTTAAGGTAAAATCATTTAACGATGATGGAGTAGAGGGGAATATGGAGATGATCGCCGTGTCTATTGCCGTGCCTTACTATAAAAAATGGTGGTTTTATCCAGCGTTGTTGTTGATCATTGTTTCCATTGTTGTTTTTATTGTTAAGTATAGAGAAAGGCAACACTTAAACTATATGAATACGCTTTCAAATGAGTTGGAGTTGAGAACGGCTGAGTTAGTAGACCAAAAGGAAAAAATGGAAGAAATCAATAAAGATTTAACCGATAGTATTAACTATGCTCAACGTATTCAATCAGCAATTCTTCCCGAAGATGACTTTGTAAAAGAGTTGTTCCCCAATAGTTTTGTATTGTTTAAGCCAAGAGATATTGTAAGTGGAGATTTCTATTGGATTAGAGAATACTTTGGGAAAAAGATTGTCGTCTTTGCAGACTGTACAGGACATGGAGTTCCAGGAGGATTTATGAGTATGATTGGAAGAATCCTATTAAGAGAAACCTGTACCGTAAAAAACCTTAGAGATCCGGGAGTAATCTTGGAAGAAATAGATAAAGGATTGGTGAATGTATTAAAACAAACAGATGATATCGACTCCAACAAAGATGGAATGGACCTGGGAGTTTGTGTCATAGATTCTAGAACCAACATGTTGTCGTATGCAGGTGCCATGAGACCGTTATATGTCTATAGAGATGGAGTTAGAAAAGTGTTAAAAGGAAATAGACATTCAGTAGGAGGAATTTCACAAACAAAAAAAATATTTGATGCACAAAATTTCCAATTAGAAGCAGGAGATACCTTGTATATGTTTAGCGATGGCTTCCCAGATCAATTTGGAGGAAGCAAAGGGCGTAAAATGAAAATTTCGGTATTGAATGAATTGTTGGACCAAGTATGTCAAATGCCTTTTGAACAGCAAAAGGTAGAAATAGATACTTTCTTTGAAACATGGAAGAGAGGTGAGCCGCAGATGGATGATGTTTTAATGATAGGGCTTAAAGTATGATGACTGTTAATCAAAAGTTTGATCAACAAACAATTAAAGATTTAGAGTTTTCAAAACTGAAGACTTTAATGCTAGATTTTTGCGTTGGTACTACAGCTAAAGAGCTTGTAGAAGCTATTCAGCCATTTAAAGATCAAGTCAGGGTCAATACTGAATTGTTGATACTCAATGATTATAAGCTTATTAAGGAAGAACAACAATCAGGTTTCCCGAGATTAGAATTTGAAGAGTTACTCAAAGAATTAAAAATTCTAAGAATAAAAGGTGCAACTATTGAGATTGAAGGAGTTGTTAGGATCTACGATGCAAGTAGATTAGTTAATGACATGTTGTCGTTTTTTAAAAAACGAGAAGAAGAATTTCTTGAGCTTAAAGAAGAGTTTGAATTTGTTTATTACACGACCGAAATTATAGAGTTGATAGACAAAGTCATTGATAAAAGAGGAAAAGTAAGAGATGATGCTTCCAAGCAATTACAAGAGATTCGGCAACAAAAAAAATCAACAACCCGACAAATTAATCGAAACTTTGATCGCACCTTAAAAAAATATCAAGGGAAGGGCTATTTAGGAGATACCAATGAGGGATACTTAGATGGTAGAAGAGTACTTTCAGTAATTTCTAGTTATAAAAGAATTGTAGATGGGAAATCTTTTGGAAGTTCTAAAAGTGGACATTTAACATATATAGAGCCACAAGAAAATGCCCAGCTCAATGCAGATTTAGAACGTTTAGAAGAAGAGGAAAGAGCGGAATTGTTGAGAATCTTAAAAGAGTTAACAGCCAATTTACAACAGCATTCAGGATTGATTCATGAATATCAAAAGTTGCTCGTACGTTTAGATTTTTTACAAGCCAAAACGAAATTGGCAATTTTAGTCAACGCTAATAAACCAAAGTTTACAGAGGAGAGTTCAATAGATCTCATTAAGGCAATTCATCCACTTTTGTATTTAAACAATCAAAAAGAAAAGAAAAAGACCTACTCCCAATCCATTCAGATGGATAAATTCAGTAGAATGTTGGTGATTTCAGGACCCAATGCAGGAGGGAAGTCAATTACTTTAAAGACTATTGGTTTATTACAGCTCATGTATCAAAGTGGTTTATTAGTGCCAGCAGATGAGAACAGTACAATGGGATGGTTTCACAATATTCTAACAGATATTGGGGATAATCAGTCTATAGAAAATGAGTTGAGTACCTATAGTTACCGTTTAAAGCGAATGAATTACTTTTTAAAAGTCGCCAATAAACGCTCGTTGTTGTTGTTAGATGAGTTTGGAACAGGTTCAGATCCAGAATTAGGAGGAGCATTAGCAGAGGTCTTTTTTGAGACTTTATACAATAAGAAAAGCTTCGGGGTAATTACGACTCATTATGCTAATATCAAGCTAAAAGCATCTGTGTTGAGAAATGCGGTCAATGCGAGTATGTTGTTCGATACAACTTCATTAGCGCCATTATTTCAATTGTCAATAGGTCAACCAGGTTCTTCTTTTACGTTTGAGGTTGCTAAAATTAATGGGATTCCAGATGATTTAATAGCGGAAGCCAAAAACCGTCTAGATGTCAACAGAGTAAAGATGGATGAGTTGTTGACAGAGCTACAGCAAGAAAAAAGCGAGTTAAAGCAGGCCAAAATGGCCTTTCAAATAGTAGAAGAAAAAGCCTTAGAAGCCGAGGAAGAATACCGTACAAGAAGTAAACGTTTAGCACAAAAGCTTACTCAAAACCAGGAGATAAGTGAAAAGAACAACAAGTTAATCACAACGGGGAAAAAGTTGCAGACGTTTATTAATAAATACAATCCGAAAAACAAAAAAGCCAATAAGCAATTGGTAGATGAAGTTGTTAAGTTTTTAGCGGTAGAAAAATCTAAAATTGTAGAAGCCCAAAAATTAGCAGATTTAAAAAAGAACGAGGGGCTCCCTAAGAAGAAACCCAAGAAGAAGAAAAAAGCCAAACCTGAAAAGCCAATCAAAATAGGTTCGCAAGTGCGCTTAAAAACAGGAGGTAAACAAATAGGAGAGGTCGTTGCCATCGACAAAGAAGTAGTAACAGTGGTGTTTGGGTTGTTCAATACAAAAGTCGAAAAGCAAAAGTTGATTTGTGTTCGTGTATAGCTGTTGGTAAATAGAAGTAAGAGAAAAGAATAAAGAGAATAGAAAATAGAAGAGAGAAGTTCCCTTTATTTAAACGTTCTTATTTAATTTACAAGTCTATATGCTCTCCCAATTTTGATTATAAAGGCTAGTCAGTTCGAGTGTTTTTGTTTTTGAAAAAAACTAAAATGTATCGAGAACAAGACGGCTGGTAGTAGTTAGTTCAGTAAAAGTGAATATATCGTTTTCCTTATTTATCTCTTTTATTTAAAACTCCTTCTCCTTTGTCAATCTAAACTATTAATTAAAAAAGGTTAGTCAGTTCGAGTGTTTTTGTTTTTGGAAAAAACTAAAATGTATCGAGAACAATACGGCTGGTGGCAATTAGTTCAGTAAAAGTGGATATTATCATTTCCCTTTATTTATCTCTTTTATTTAAAACCCCTTCTCCTTTGTCAATCTATACTATTAATTAAAAAAGGCTAGTCAGTTCGAGTGTTTTTGTTTTTGGAAAAAACTAAAAATGTATCGAGAACAATACGGCTGGTGGTAGTTAGTTTAGTAAAAGTGAATATATCGTTTTCCTTTGTTTTTCTCTTTTAGTTAAAACTCCTTCTCTTTTGCCAATCTATACTATTAATTAAAAAAGGTTAGTCAGTTCGAGTGTTTTTGTTTTTGGAAAAACTAAAATGTATCGAGAACAAGACGGCTGGTGGTCGTTAGTTTAGTAAAAGTGGATATTATCATTTCTCCTTATTTATCTCTTTTATTTAAAACCCCTTCTCCTTTGCTAATCTATATTTATAATCAAAAAAAGGCTAGTCAGTTCGAGTGTTTTTGTTTTTGGAAAAAACTAAAATGTATCGAGAACTGGACGACTTAGCTAATTCTTGTCAGTATAAATACTTATTTAACAGCATGTTAAATACTTGTTTGTCATGTAAAAACTGTTTTTTGTAGTTTTTGTTTTGTTTTGATGGTTATTTTTGAGTTAGTAAAAAAATGAGGCTATTATAGTTTATGGTTTTAAAATAAGATTAATAAACTAAAAAAATGTAAAAGATAATAGATGAAAAAAATTGGGTTTAGAAATTTACGGAGCCTTAGAGAAGTAGAAGATATTACTATAAGTCCTTTAACAGTTATTGTAGGAAAAAATAGTTCTGGTAAAAGTACTTTTTTAAGATCATTTCCATTATTAAAACAATCATTAGAAACAAAAACAAATAGTCCGATTTTATGGTATGATCCTAACTTGGTAGATTTTGGTAGTTTTAGTGAATGCGTTAATAATAAGGCAGGAGACGATGAGGGGATAGTGTTTCGGTTTAATTTTGATCTAAATACAAGAGATGTATTTGGTTTCTCTTTTATTCAGAGACGACAGAATGAGTTAGAAGCGAATGTGAACCTAAAATTGCATATAAAAAAAGAAAATGATAGAGAGTATATTAATTTAATTGAGTATGAGATAGATGAATCAACTATTAATATCCTAATAAATAAAAACTCTATAGTTGAAGATATTGTAATAAATAAAGTGGTTTATACCCCCAAAGCAGATTTGCAATCGATAACTCTTAATAAAATATTGCCACAGCTCTTTAGTAAAGAAAAAGATGGTATTAGTTATTGGGATGATGATGATGTTAATTTGTATCGAATTTTAGGGACTTTAACTAGAAAGGGGACAAAAAAAGAAACCCTTGAATTAATGCTTAGAAAGTTTGAGTTAGGTGGTTATGAAAAGTTTTACAAATCTCTCTTTTCAAAAGGTCTTCCTAAAACATGGAGAAATAAGTTAGAAGTAATAGAAAAAGACGATAAGATTTTAATAGAATTACATAATTATTTTTTACTATCCAATTTGAATTACATTTTAGAGCAATCAGATAAATATTTGAAGAGATATTTTGAAAGAGTGTATTATGTTGCCCCACTTCGTGCTACAGCTGAAAGATATTATAGACAGCAAGGGTTAGCTGTTGATACAATTGATTCTCGAGGGATTAATTTACCGATGTTTTTAGAAAGTTTAACTAGGCATGAACTTAATTTGTTTCAGAAATGGACTAGGGAGAATTTTCATTTTATACCAGTTGTTTCGAAAGTTGGAGGTCATCTGTCAATTAGTATAAGTATAAAAGACCAAACAATTAATTTAGCAGATACAGGTTTTGGTTTTTCACAAGTTTTACCAATAATCACTCAGTTATGGTCTTTGATGCAGAGGGATAGTGTGCGTAATCGTAAGGTTACAAAAACATTTGTTATTGAACAGCCAGAACTTCATTTACATCCCAGTATTCAGGCTTTACTAATTGATACTTTTGTTAAGGTTATTAATACTGCAAAGGATAATAAAGTTGATATCAGAATAATTTTTGAAACTCATAGTGAAACAATGATTAATAGATTGGGACAACATATAGCGTATAAGAAAATTTCAAGCGATAATATTAATGTTGTTGTTTTTGAATCGGATGGCTTCGAAACCAAAACTATAATAGGTAATTATGATAGTAAGGGGCGGTTAAGAAATTGGCCAATTGGGTTCTTTTACCCAGATAAAATCAGTTAATATGTGGTTTAAAATTCATGATTCTATTTTAGATTCAATTAATGAGGAGAATGGGGATATAAAACGAGATATATTGATCTCTATTGAAAATCTGGCTACTTCAATAAGGGAGGGTAAGCATCTTTTGTCTGGTAAAATAGAAGTGCTAGATTTTTTTTCTACCTTTTCTTTAATAAGTGAAAATGCTAGAGCAGTTTTTATTAAATTATATCACAATTATGCTACATCTAATTATGAAGACTTATTAGATGAGTATATAACTGTTTATTATGGTGATCCAATTTATGATAAAGGTAAATATTCTTTAAATATATTGGAGTTAAAGGATTCTCGTTATTTAAATAAGTCTACTTTGTTGACTGAGAATTTAATTGATACACGTTTATTTGAGAATATTGCAAATAAATATCTGAAGCATAAGGGAATAAATTTTATTTCTGTTAATCTGAAACGTGATGCAGGTGGAGGAAGTCAAACATCGGTAAAGTATGATGAAATAATAAAAACAAAAGAAGATATATGTTTATGCATATGTGATAGTGATGTCAAATACCCTGAAGGACCATTTGGTGAAACTTATAAAGAGCTTTGTAAGGTAGAACAAAGGAATGATTCTATTTGTAGTTTATATTGTTTAGAGGTTAGAGAGTCAGAAAATATTATACCTGATGTAATCTATTGTATGAATAAAAGCTACATAAATGAAGATTTTAAAGTTTTAAAATCTAATTATCCCTTTTTTATTGATTATAAAGAAGGTGTGACAGAAAAAAAACTAAAAAAATGTAATAAAAAATCCGAGTATTGGAATGTTTTATTAAGAAATGTAGAACTTCCTGTTTATGATAATGGTACAATTATTAGGGGAATGGGAAGTAAATTTTTGAAAAATGTTGGGGAAATTTTGGATGACGATTATATTCATAAATTGAAAAGGACTATAGATACAAAAAAAGAGTTGCGAAAAAAAAATAAAGAGATACCAGAGAATGTTATTTCTGAACTTGAGAAACACTTGGAGGTGTGTTTAGATCCATTTTCGTACATACCTAGTGTATATTATAAAATATGGGAAAAAATAGCATTAAAAGTTATTGTTTGGTGTTGTGGATCTTCAGGTTATAATGTCGGTTTTTATTAAGTGTTATTTTCTATTAGTTAATGAAAGTTATCTATCTCCCTTTCTCAATTTAACCCTTCCTCAAATAAAAAGCCTAAAACCCATCCCTCGAATTTACTATATAATACAACAATAGTCGATCATAAAAATCGCTAGGGTCAGCATAGTAGATTTTAAATGTATATTCATTTTCGGTGTCAAAATGTGTACCTTCAATCTTACTCAGTTCACCTGCTAGTTGTTTGTCGCTTTTATAGATATAGCTATAGTTATAATACCCTTGTTTTAAATATGCAGTACCTTCATAACAGCGGGTTGTGTAGTTATAGTTCATTTTATAATTTGGATCAATTTCCCAGTTGGTAAAACCACCATAAATGTATAGGTCTCCTTGGCTAAAAGGATCTCGATAAGGAACTGTAAAATGCACTTTAACATATTCAGACTCTAAGTGATTATCCGTTTGGTCAATTGTTTTGACAAGAAAGCGCCCGTTAATATCTTGGTATTCCAGGTATTTTTGGAAGGTTCTTTTGTTGTCGGGGATAAGATGAGCAATATAGCTTTTATCACCGCTCTCAATTCTAGCAATACGATCCGTTTTATTTCTTACAGTGGTGAGGTCTAGATGTCGGTATTCATTTCCCCCTTCAAATACATTTTCTTCATCATAGTTAAAAATCAACTCATCCTGTTTAGCATAGTTAGGTTTAAGGTATTTACAAGGGTTATCCGTTCTGTGATTCTGTTCAATGACTACTTTTAAATTACTAAAAGGGTTGATGATCAGGTTAGGGGCAAAGAGAAGATTAAAGTCAATTTCCTGTTTGTAATACTTGTCATCCAAATTGGTGGGGTATTTGACATCAGGTACAACTTGAACATTGTTTTCTGTAACATAAAAACGATGGGTTAATACAATGTTTTCAGGTTCATTCTCTTTATAAACAGCTATGGCATAATTTCCAGACTTTATCATTCGAATGTTTTCATTAGGAAACTCCAGTTCATAGTGAACATATTGTTGAATGGTATTGTAAGACTGTTTAAACTCTTCGATATAGTTGTCGTTAAAGCCATCAATATATTCCATATCGTCTAAGTCGCTAGGAGACCAGTCTTCGTTACAGTGAATCAAACGATATTGAAAAGTTTCGAAGTCACTGTCTAGTACATCAAAGTGAAATTCAAATACTTCATTTGAGTTTAGTAGAATGACAGGATCTGAGAGGTCTAAGTTCTTTTTATATAGTAAAACAGAAGAGATATTAGCTCTATAAGTTTTAGAATGAATATAATCAGGAAGCGTTAAGTTGACAGGGGAAGTAGTTGGAGAAATTGTATTTTCCTTATTGATAGTAGAATTTGAACGACCAATTGTACAGCTAAAACTACTAAGAATTAAACTAGAGAGAAGGATAATTAGTTTTGATATAGTCATTTTAATGTCATTCTATTTAGAAACGTTCTAAATTGGTTTGTATTGATTGATTAGGTTACAATAGTTACAAAAGTAAACAACTATTTTTTACTTTTGTTGCGAAAATTTTGAAAAATAACTGTATGTCAAAAACGATAAAAATTCGTAAAGGATTGGATATCCGTTTGAAAGGGGAGGCAGAAAAGGTAAAAGTAGATGCTCCAGTAGCAAAAACTTATGCTATCAAACCTACCGATTTTCACGGGCTAATTCCTAAAATGATCAAGAAGGTTGGAGAAGAAGTAAAAGCTGGAACGCCTATCTTTTTTGATAAATATAGAGACCAAATACAATACGTTTCACCTGTAAGTGGTACAGTAAAAGAAGTCAAGAGAGGTGCGAAGCGTAAGATCTTGGAAGTAATCATCGAAGCAGATGCTACTATAGCATACGAAAAAGCAGAGGTAAAATCCGTTGATTCGTTGTCAAAAGAAGACGCAAAGGAAATGTTATTAAAAGGAGGGTTATGGCCAATGCTAAAAATGCGTCCTTTAGATATCGTAGCAGATCCAAAAGATGAGCCAAAAGCAATCTTTATCTCAGGTTTCGATTCACATCCTTTAGCACCAGATTACGATTTCTTAATGCATGGAAACGACGCTGCTTTTCAAGCGGGGATTAGCGTTTTATCGAAATTGACAACTGGTAAAGTCAATTTACAGTTAAGAGGAAAGACTCCAGCAGATAAAGCATTCTCAGCAGTAAAAGGAGCAGAGATCAATAAAGTGTATGGCGTTCATCCAGCAGGAAACGTTGGATTCCAAATTCACCACATCAACCCAATCTCAAAAGGAGAGGTTGTTTGGGTCGTTAATGCACAAGATGTAGCGATTATTGGTAAGTATGCGATGACTGGTGAGTATGATGCAACAAAATATGTCGCATTAACAGGATCAGGAGCAACCAATAGAAAATATTACAAAACAATTATAGGAGCTGAGCTTTCAACCATTTTTAATGGAAATGTAAAAACAGAAGATACCCGTTTAATCTCTGGAAATCCATTAACAGGAGTAAAAGTTGAAGCAGCAGATAGCTACCTAGGATTTTACGATTATCAATTAACTGCTTTACCAGAAGGAAACAAATACAAGTTTTTCTTAACAGAAGGGTGGTTAGGATTAGGTTTTAGTAAATTCTCAGCGTCAAGAGCATACCCAACTTGGATCATGCCAAAATCTAAACGTTACGATTTAGATACAAACTTAAACGGAGAAGAAAGAGCATTTGTAGTATCAGAGCAATACGAAAAAGTATTCCCAATGGATGTTTATCCAGTTCATTTATTGAAATCAATCATAGTTAATGACATTGACGCGATGGAGAGCTTAGGGATTTATGAAGTTGCACCAGAAGATTTTGCATTATGTGAATTTGTATGTACATCAAAAATAGAATCACAATCGATAGTAAGAAAGGGATTAGATGTTATACGTGAAGAATGTATGTAATCAACTTTAGATAAAATTAAAAAATAGAATAAAGTGAAGTTTTTAAGAAATATATTTGATAATGCTCATGCAGCATTAAATAAGTCGGAAAAAACAAAAAAGTATTTTCCACTTGTTGATGCATTTGATACATTAATGTTTACACCAAATCATACAACGAAAGGTGGAGCACATGTAAGAGATGCAATAGATTTAAAGAGAACAATGATGATGGTAATCATGGCATTAGTACCAGCTCTTTTAATGGGGATGTACAATGTAGGATACCAACATTACTTAGCTCAAGGAGTCGCTGAGCCAGTATTTATGGATGCTTTTTTACACGGGTTACTTAGAGTATTACCGTTAATCGTAGTGTCTTATGGAGTTGGTTTAGGGATAGAGTTTATTTTTTGTATTAAAAATGGACACGCTATCCAAGAAGGATTCTTAGTCTCAGGGATGTTAATTCCATTAATCATGCCTATCGATACGCCACTATGGATGGTAGGTGTAGGTACAGCATTTGGAGTTGTAATAGGAAAAGAAGTTTTTGGAGGAACAGGAATGAATATCATGAACGTTGCCTTGACAGCAAGAGCATTCTTATTCTTTGCTTATCCAACTAAGATGTCAGGTAATGAGGTTTGGATATCAGGATTCAAAGGGATGAAAACCGACGGAACATTGGTAGATGGAGTTACGGGAGCTACACCACTAGGAGAATTAGCAGCAATTGGTAAAGAAGGTGCAACATTTACTTCATTAGATCAGTTTACAGCAGCAGGACACGAAATGGGAGACTTGTTGTTAGGTTTATACCCTGGGTCAGTTGGTGAAACGTCTGCAATTGCTATTTTAATTGGAGCAGCATTGTTATTAAAAACGGGTATTGCAAGTTGGAAAGTAATGTTATCTTTCTTTGTCGGAGGATACTTAATGGCGTTAACGTTCAACATGATTGGCGGGAGTGATTACTTCGAATTACCAGCAATCAAGCAAGTGTTATTAGGAGGATTCATGTTCGGTATGGTATTCATGATTACAGATCCTGTTACAGCAGCACAAACAAGTACAGGGAAATACATTTATGGATTCTTAGGAGGATTCTTAGCAATTCTAATTAGAGTTGTTAACCCAGCTTACCCAGAGGGAGTAATGTTAGCTATCTTAATAGCAAACGTATTTGCTCCATTAATCGATCACATGGTCGTAAGTGCGAATATTAAAAGAAGATTAAAAAGAGTTAAAACAGCGTAATCATGGCAATTAACAGAGAAAGTAACGGATATACAATACTATTTGCAGTTATTATGGTAACTGTAGTAGGAGGAATATTAGCTTTTTTAGCAACAGCACTTAAGCCAGCTCAAGAAGCGAATGTGAGAAACGAGAAAATGCAGAATATTCTTCAAGCTATCGGAATTGAAGCTACTGATGGAATTTCTAGAAAAGATGCAGGGACTAAATTCAACGATTATGTAGTTGAAAGAGTAACATTAGATTTTGAAGGAAATGAAATCAGTCGTAAGACAAACAAAGAAACTATTGAGGGAGAAGACGATGCATTCAACATTGACTTATTAAAAGAGTACAAAACAATCAAGGCAAAAGAAGAAAGAAATTATCCTTTATTCATTTGTGAAGCTGATGGAGAACGATTTTATGTTGTTCCTGTATTAGGAAAAGGATTATGGGCTGCAGTTTGGGGATATGTTGGACTAAAGGAAGATGGGACAACAATCAACGGAGCTGTTTTCGATCATAAATCAGAAACTCCAGGATTAGGAGCCGAAATTTCTAAAGATTTCTTTGAAAAACAATTCATTGGAAAAACAATTGATGAAGCAGGTAAGTATGCGCCAATCAAAGTGTTAAAACCAGGATTAGAATTAGGAATCCACGAAGTTGATGGAATTAGTGGAGGTACATTTACAAGTGTAGGTGTAAAAGAAATGTTGGAAAGAACACTAGTTGTTTATTACGACTATTTTAAAAACAAAAAATAATCACTTAGAAATTAGATAAGATATGAGCGAAGTAGCAAAAAAAGAGCCTTTATTTTCTAAGCAAAATAAAAAGTTAATTACAGATCCTTTAAACGATAATAACCCTGTAACCATTCAGGTATTAGGGATTTGTTCTGCATTAGCAGTAACAGTACAGATGAGCAATGCAATTGTAATGTCTGTTTCGGTAATGGCAGTATTGGTATTAGGAAACGTTATTGTATCAATGATGCGTAATTTAATTCCTAGTAAGATTCGTATTATTGTTCAGTTAGTTGTTGTTGCAGCATTGGTAATTATTGTGGATCAAGTACTAAAAGCATACGTATATGATGTGTCAAAACAGTTGTCAGTATTCGTAGGTTTGATTATTACCAACTGTATCATCATGGGACGTTTAGAAGCATTTGCTTTAGGTAATAAACCTTGGGCTTCTGCATTAGATGGAATCGGAAACGGATTAGGATATGGAATTGTATTAGTAATCGTAGCATTCTTCAAAGAGTTATTCGGATCAGGTAAATTAATGGGGTACGAAGTGATTCCAGAAGGAGTTTACGAGTTTGGATACATGAACAATGGTTTGATGTTATTACCACCATCTTCGTTGGTAATTGTAGCGATCTATATCTGGGTACAAAAATCAAGAAACCCTAACTTAATTGAACACTAAAAAAGAAAGTAGAATTATTTAAAAGTAGAGAAATGGAATTAATTAATTTATTTATTAGAAGTGCTTTTGTCGATAATATGATTTTCGCTTTCTTCTTTGGAATGTGTTCATATTTGGCAGTTTCTAAAACTGTTAAGACAGCAGTAGGTTTGGGAGCAGCAGTAATCTTCGTATTAACGGTTACTATCCCAGTTAACTATTTATTAGAGAACTATGTATTAAAACAAGGAGCATTAACTTGGTTAGGAGATGAGTATGCTGATTTTGACTTAAGTTTCCTAAGTTTTATTATGTTTATTGCAGTTATTGCATCTATTGTACAGTTGGTAGAGATGATTGTAGAAAAATTCTCGCCATCGTTATATGGAGCATTAGGGATTTTCCTACCATTGATTGCGGTAAACTGTGCGATATTAGGGGGAGCATTATTTATGCAAGAAAAGCAATTTCCAACTATTTTACACGCAACAACTTATGGATTAGGTTCAGGTGTAGGTTGGTTTATAGCAGTAGTCTTAATTGCTGCAATTAGAGAGAAAATTAGATATTCACACGTTCCAGGTCCATTAAGAGGAGTAGGTATGGCATTTATCCTAACAGGTTTGATGGGATTAGCTTTCCTAGGATTTATGGGATTTGAACTTTAAAAACTGATTGCGAATTTAGAAAAGATTAATTATGGTAAAAACAATAATAATAACAGTAGCAGTATTCTTAGTCGTAGTATTAGTTTTGACTGCATTGCTTTTATTTGTTAAAGCAAAACTTTCTCCATCTGGAAAAATTAAAATTACAAT
Organism: Flavobacteriales bacterium; assembly: GCA_025210295.1. NCBI lineage: Bacteria > Pseudomonadati > Bacteroidota > Flavobacteriia > Flavobacteriales > Flavobacteriales bacterium. The sequence continues at coordinate 74,844 of JAOASC010000045.1, forward strand.
TAATGGAGATAAAGTAATCGAAGTTGATGGTGGTAATACACTGTTGACGACTTTAGGTTCTGAAGGGATTTTCTTACCATCAGCTTGTGGTGGTGGAGGTACATGTATTCAGTGTACTTGTCACGTACATTCTGGAGGAGGAAGTATTCTTCCAACTGAGGTTCCTCACTTCTCTAGAAAAGAAATCGCCAATAACATGCGTCTTGGTTGCCAAGTTAAGGTAAAAGAAGACATGGAAATTGAGATTGAAGAAGAAATCTTAGGAATTAAGGAATGGGAAGCTACTGTAGTATCTAACTATAACGTAGCAACATTCATTAAAGAATTTATCGTTGAGATTCCAGAAGATATGGATTATAAAGCAGGAGGGTATATCCAAATTAAAATCCCTGCTTGTACAATCAACTATAAAGATATGGACATTACTGCCCATCCTCAAGATCATCCAGGTGAACCAAACAAATTCCAAAAAGATTGGGATAAATTTGGATTATGGCCATTAGTGATGAAAAATGATGAGGAGGTAGTTAGAGCATACTCTATGGCTTCTTACCCAGCTGAAGGAAGAAGAATTATGTTGAATGTTCGTATTGCTACTCCACCTTGGGATAGAGCGAATAATGCTTGGATGAATGTAAATCCAGGTGTAGCATCATCATATATCTTTAACTTAAAAGAAGGTGATAAAGCAATTATCTCTGGACCTTACGGAGAATTCTTTATCAACGAGTCTGATGCAGAGATGTTATATGTTGGTGGTGGAGCTGGAATGGCGCCAATGCGTTCTCACTTATATGAATTATTCCATACAATGAAAACGGGACGTAAAGTAACGTATTGGTATGGAGGACGTTCTAGAGCTGAGTTATTCTACTTACACTACTTTAGAGATTTGGAAAAACATTTCCCTAACTTTAAATTCTATTTAGTACTATCTGATGCATTACCAGAAGATAACTGGATAGAGAAAAAAGATATTCACGATGAAGAAGGAGATGGATTCTTAGGGTTTGTGCATAATGCTGTAATAGATCAGTATTTGTCAAAGCATGATTCACCTGAAGATATAGAGTTCTATTTCTGTGGACCTCCATTGATGAACCAAGCAGTTGTAAAAATGTGTGACGATTGGGGAGTACCACCTGAGAATGTAAGATTCGATGATTTTGGAGGGTAAACCAACACTTCAATAACTATATTTTAAATCCTCAAAGCTTAAGGCTTTGGGGATTTTTTTATGGTTTAATTTTTGAGACTTATTTTGATATGAACCATATTTTGCTTATTTCATTACTGTTATTCTCAACGTTTTTTGTAGCTCAAGAACCTCAAGGTGATACTACAATTTATCATGAGGTTGGTATTGAAGCTTCTTTTAAGATAGATAGAAGTAAAGTGTTACGTTATTTTGGAGAGAATGTAACTTATCCCAAGTTTGAGAACGAACATATACAAAGTCTTTTTTTTGTGAAGCTTACAATAGAAAAAGATGGTAGCGTATCAAATGTGAATCCAGTTGAATATTTAAACCATCCGACCAAATATGATTGCGGTTTTGTAAATGAGAATAAAGCTGTTTTTTTGAATATGCCAAAATGGAATCCAGCTATGAGAAATGGAGAGCCTGTACGATCAATTTATGTATTCCCTTTTCGTATTTGTGTAGGAAGATAAATGCAGTTGCTCGGTCAACTATTGTGTAACTAAATTAAGTACCCTTACTATAAACTTATAAAAGTTAAGAGTCAAATATTATGCTTAACTTCGACATTAATAAACAACATCAATAATATAAATATGAAAAAGATAATTTCTTGGAATTTAAATGGAATAAGAGCAGTAGCAAAAAAGGGCTTAGTAGATATTGTTCATGAGTTGGATGCTGATATTATTTGCTTTCAAGAAACAAAAGCACAAGATGATCAAGTCTTGGAAGCTTTAGACGGTTTGAATGGATATACTGTTTATTCAAATAGTGCGATAAAAAAAGGATACAGTGGAACAGCTATTTTAACAAAAGAAAAGCCGTTGAATATTATTAATGGCATAGGAATAGAAGAACACGATACCGAAGGGCGTTTAATTACTGCTGAGTTCGAAACCTATTATTTGTTGACCACTTATGTGCCTAATAGTCAAGGAGGATTAAAGCGATTGCCTTATCGTATGCAGTGGGATGCAGATTTATTGGCTTATATGCAAGAATTAGAAAAAAATAAACCTGTTATTATTTGTGGAGATATGAATGTTGCACATCAGCCTATTGATTTAAAGAACCCTAAATCAAACTTTAATAAAACAGCCGGTTATACAGAGCAAGAAATAGAAGGGATGGATAATTTTTTAAAAGGAGGATACACAGATTCCTTTAGACATTTTTATCCTAATGAAATAAAATATTCTTGGTGGAGCTATCGAATGGCAGCAAGAGATAGAAATATAGGTTGGCGTTTAGATTATTTTTTAGTGAGCGATAAAATTATAGATAAAACAAAAGATGCTTTTATATTAAATGATGTTTTTGGTTCAGATCATTGTCCTGTTGGAATAGATATAGAACTATAAATACAGAAAATAAAAAATAAAAAGCAGGTTATTACCCGTTATTTAAAATAAAAGCTCCAAAAAAGTAAAATAATTTTTTGGAGCTTTTTGTGAGTATAAGGGGAGGAGTTTTAGGAGGTATAAAAAAAAGGCAAAAAAAACTTTAGGTTGTAACTTTCTTTTAGACAGTGTTTTAGTGTTTAGTGTGAGAATAAAAACAAAAAAAGTTTGTTTTATTTCTTGCTGAAAAGAAAATGTTGTGTATCTTTGCACCCGCTCTACAAAACAACGGTTTTATTAACAGGGCGAGATTAAAAAATAAAATTTAAA